>JBFIID010000041.1:0-12268 GCA_041601415.1 Gammaproteobacteria bacterium | reverse complement strand
CCCAGAATACCGATATGACCCACATGGTGATGACCACAGGCATTCATACAACCGGACATCTTCAGCTTGATCTCGCCGAGATCATGCAGGTAATCAAGATCGGCAAACTTCTCGTTGATCTGTCGGGCGATGGGTATTGATCGCGCATTCGCCAGTGAGCAGAAGTCCAGACCCGGGCAACAGATCATATCGGTCAATAAACCAATATTCGGTGTCGCCAGGTCCTGTTCTTTCAGTGCCTGCCAGAGGGCATACAGATCACCCTGTTTGACATCGGTCAGCACCAGGTTCTGATCGTGGGTGACACGAATCTCACCGAAACTGTACTGGTCTGACAGATCTGCAATCACATCCATCTGTTTATCCGTGGCATCACCCGGCGCGACGGTTGCGGTCTTCAGGGAAATGAATACCGCGCGATAGCCATCGACCTTATGCGCCTTAACGTTCTGGCGCACCCAGTTGGCGAAATTACGATCACTACCGAGTTTTTCTTCATAGCTGGTATCACTGCCGGCACCGGTGTCGTAATCCGGGCTCTTGAAGAAGGCCTTTACCCGCTCGATCTCCTTATCTTCCAGCAATAGCACACTATCCTTGATACGCGCCCATTCTTCTTCGACCAGTTCGGTAAATTTCTCCGCACCCAGGGCATTCACCAGGATCTTGATGCGCGCCTTGTATTTATTGTCACGACGACCAAAGCGGTTATAGACACGCAGGATGGCCTCTAAATAAGAGAGTAGATGTTTCTTCTCGACGAATTTACCAATCGTTTTACCGATTACCGGGGTACGACCAAGGCCACCACCGGCGAGAATCTCAAAACCTGTCTCACCCGCCTCGTTGCGCACCAGGTAGACACCAATATCATGCACCTTCACTGCGGCGCGATCTTCGCTGGCACCGCTAATGGCGATCTTGAACTTACGTGGCAGATAGGCGAATTCCGGATGGAAGGTTGACCACTGACGGATAATTTCACCGTAAGGTCTTGGATCTTCCAGTTCATCAGCGGCGACGCCAGCCAGATGATCACCGGTGGTGTTACGAATACAGTTACCACTGGACTGGATCGACTGCATCTCGACACTGGCCAGATCGGCCAGAATGTCAGGCACACTTTCCAGTGTCGGCCAGTTATATTGAATATTCTGACGGGTACTGAAATGCCCATAGCCCTTGTCGTATTTGCGAGCAATGTGCGCCAGCATGCGCATCTGACGCGAACTTAACTGCCCGTAAGGAATGGATACACGCAGCATCGGTGCATGGATCTGCCGATACAGCCCATTCATCAGGCGTAATGGACGGAATTCTTCTTCGGAGAGATCGCCGCTCAGAAAGCGCTGGGTCTGATCCCGGTATTGGGCGACACGTTCGTCGACGATCTTTTGATCAAATGAGTCATACTGGTACATTCTGTTGCCTCTTCATGCCAGAACTGCGTACTCCCCGCAGTGTGGGGCAGGGAAAGTAACAGAAAATCCTTATTCTGAAAATGAATTACTTTTTCTAAAGATATGAATAAAAGTAATTAATTAAGCACGGAATTGACCTGTTCCGGTCAGGCTTTATCGTGTCAGAGGGCTATGCCAACAGGCTTGCTACGCATAACAAACTGTTTTTTATGGCTTAATCAGAAACTCTTCTATACTGACCCGAGCTGGCAACGAATCATTCAGCCTCTCAGTCGACTCACCATTAATCCTCGTTTGTCGGCCGGTAACTGTCCATCAAATCTTTCTGCACTCTGCCCGGAACATTATCATAATGACTAAACCGGACGGAAAAAATTCCCTCCCCACCGGTCATCGACTTGAGCCTTGAGGAGTAATCATCCAGCTCGCTGAGCGGCACATCCGCCGTAATTCGCATCGAACCGTTGTCCTGAACTTCAGTATTATTGATCCGCGCACGTTTACTCGATAAGTCGGCAGTAATATCTCCCATACACTGGTTTGGAACCTCGACCTGCATGCTGACAACGGGTTCCAGCACCAGCGGTTTAGCCTTACGCACCGCCTCGATGAAGGCCTTTTTACCGGCCATCACAAAGGCGATCTCCTTCGAGTCCACCGCATGGTGTTTACCGTCGTAGAGGCAGACCTCAATATCCTGCATGGCATAACCTGCGATCACCCCTTCCTTCATCACCTGACGCACGCCCTTTTCCACCGCCGGAATGAACTGCCGGGGGATCACGCCACCCACCACCTGATCGACGAAGCGGAAACCTTCGCCACGTTGCAGCGGCGCGATGCGGATGGCCACTTCGCCAAACTGCCCAGCCCCACCAGACTGCTTCTTGTGTCGGTACTGCGCCTCCGCTTTGCCTCCAATCGTTTCTTTGTATGCGATGCTGGGTATGTGAGTATTTACATCGACATGATGTTTTTGTTTCATTGTCTCCAGCAAAACACGCAAATGCAGGTCACCCTGAGCCCTGAGCACAGTCTCATTTAATGCCGCGATGTGTTCGACCTGAATGCTCGGGTCACTAGCGGCGAGTTTATGCAGGGCATCCGAAATCTTCTGTTCATCCCCCTTGCTCCGTGCCTCTATGGCCAGTCCCTGCATTGGTTGCGGCAGTTCTATCGAACGCAGGTGAATATGGTCTTCCTCATGCGAGTCATGCAAAACGGCATCAAAATGCACCTCGTCTACCTTGGCAATAGCACAGATGTCGCCGGGAATACCCTGCGCTACCTCCTGATGCTGCTTACCCTGAATTTTTAACAGGTGACCCACCCGAAACGGTTTGCGACCATCACCGATAAATAACTGACTGTCTCTATTGATAGTGCCCTGATGAATGCGGAAAAACGCCAGTTTGCCGATAAAGGGGTCGATATCAACCTTGAACACATGCGCGACCACATGGGCATCTGCAGCTCCGCTGAAACTCACCGCTTCTGCATTACTGCCTTCACCGAGGAAAAACTCGGGTGGATTGCCTTCTTCCGGGGCAGGCATCAATCTGGCGAAGACATTCAGCAACTGGTCCACTCCCACGCCACTGCGCGCAGAGACAAAGCAGACAGGAATCAGATGTCCGTCTCGCATCGCCCTCTCAAACGGGTCGTGCAATTGTGCCGGTGCGAGTTCCTGCCCCTGTTCCAGGTAGATCTCCATCAGGGTTTCATCCATTTCCACCACCTGATCGACGATCTCGGTGTGTGCTTCGCTCACGCCGGAAAAATCGGTCTCTACACCATCAGGCGCAAAAAAACAGTCAACGACCTCCTTACCGTTGCCTGCCGGCAGGTTAAGGGGCAAACACTCCGGCCCGAAAACATCCCTTATCTGCTGCAAACAGGCGGCCAGATCAACGCCTTCTACGTCAATCTTGTTAATTATCAGAAGTCGTTCATGGCCCCGGTCACGGGCCCAGTCCATGATCTGCTGACTCGTGGCAGTAACACCCTCGGTGGCATCGATCAGCACCGCAACCGTCTCTACCGCAGGCAGGACAGACAGGGCGCGTCCAAGAAAATCCGGGTAACCGGGAGTATCCAGCAGATTTACATGGATCTGCTCGTAATCCATGCTGAGCAGGGCGGGAAACAGGGAATGCTGCAGGGCTATCTCCTGTTCATCAAAATCAGACTGGGTATTGCCTTTTTCAATTGTTCCGGGCGTCTGTATTACCCCTGCTCTCGCCAGTAATGCCTCGGTGAGACTGGTTTTGCCACTGGCCGCAGCACCACAAAAGGCTATGTTTCTAATATCTCCGCTATTGTATGCAGGCATCTGACCCTCCCCCCTGATAATGTTCCGATTAGCCGTCACCAATGCTGTCTGCATCCCCGGCAGACAGCACACATGAGAGACTGGTTTTATAAACGCACATTATTGAAGTTGTAGCAGAGAAAAACATTGATTTCCGCCAGGAGATGGCCACCAAAACGTGCCGCAGGCCAGGTTTGTGTTGAGAGGTAATTGCTGGAAATGGAAAAAAAACGGGGGCTAATTGCCCCCGATATGCCCGATCACCATGAGGTCGCAGGAGGAGAGACCACGACTCAGGAATGACCAGATTTACTCGCTGTGTTTAGTGGTGTTCTCGATCTTCCAGTAGACCACGCCCCTTACTGGTGATACGTCCATCTTCGCCAATGAAACCGAGGCGAACGGCCTCGTGAAAAAGTCCCTTATTACCGTCTTTGTGACCTTTACCAATACCGGCGCCGTATCTGCGATCGAGCAACTCGACCAGTTTTCGTTCTGAACTCCAGGACTCAGTAAATTTCATATGAGTTTCCTCCACACATCTCAAACATTAATATTCTAATTATTGACAAGCAGGCCGCGGAAAATATCCAGTTTCTTAATAAGAAAAGATAGACTCCAAATGTGATTTGTCAAATTACGTTCGTAATCTATTGTTATTAATGTCTATTTAATGTGACAGACGTCACAAGCCATGGCCGTTTTGGCCATTTTGCGGGGTGTTTCACATTAGCAGGGAAGCAGACCATGGGCAGTGGCGCCAGGCACTGCGGGATCAGGGTAGATGTGGCTGCATCAGATAGTCATGCGACTGCATTTCCTGCAGACGACTAATGGTACGTTTGAAGGGCTCCCTGAGTTTATTGCCATTGTAGAGGTCGGTAACCTCCACCTCTGCGGAGATGACCACCTTGACATTACGGTCGTAGAATTCATCGATCAGGGTCATCAGTCGCTTTGCGCGATCGTTTTCCAGATCCCCCATGCGGGTCACATTGGAGATCAGAACACTCTGGAATTCCCTGGCAATCTCAATGTAATCCGCCGCAGAGCGTGGGCCACCGCAAAGAGCCTCGAACTCAAACCAGACAACACCATCGGCATGTCGTACCGTGGGTATCATGCGTCCCTCAATCTCAAGCCCTCCACCAATCTCTCCGACATCGGGGGACAGGTGTTCGAAACTGTAGATCAGATTATCCAGCGCCTGCTGATCCAGAGGGCTGTGATAAATCTCCGCGTTTTCCAGGGTACGTAGACGGTAATCAATACCGCCATCCACATTAATGACTGCCGTATTCTGTTTAATCAGTTCAATCGCGGGAAGAAACCGCTGCCGTTGCAGACCACCGCTATAGAGTTCATCGGGCGCCTGATTCGAGGTTGTGACCAGTGTGACACCACGGTCAAACAGGGCCTGTAACAGGCCTCCCAGTAACATCGCATCGGTAATATCGGCCACATGAAACTCATCAAACACCAGCACCCGGGTCTGTCGCGCAAAATCATCGGCAATAATATGCAGGGGATTACTTACATTTTTATGTTTCTTAAGCTCATCGTGCACGAAGTGCATAAAGCGATGGAAATGAATACGTCGTTTTTCTTCGAAGGGCAGGCACTCATAAAAACAGTCCACCAGATAGGTCTTGCCACGACCGACGCCACCCCAGAAATACAGCCCCGTTACAGGCGCGGTTTTGGAGGGTTTCTTTAACCAGCGACTCAGCAAGCCGGTCTCGGCCTGCGGTATGGGTTTCAGCAAATCATCATAGAGGCGTTGAATATGCCGAACGGCCTCTTCCTGAGCCGGATCATGACTAAACTCTTCCTGCTGAAGATCATTCTGATAGCGTTCAGTTGGATTCATAATATTCGTATTCGTGTACCATCTTTACAGGCGGGTGATACTATCATGATCATCCCTGTTCAGCAGTCACAAACGGGTACTGTATGCGCAAGCACCATCTACAGAGTCTGGTACAGCATCACAGCGGTAAATTTGTCTATCTGCTGCTCTCCCTGCTGTTTCTGATGATACTGATACCGATACTCTACCCTCATCCACTGGGGCAGATACTACTCAACATTATGCTCACCATCACCATGTTGTTTAGCCTCTACACGGTGAGTCAGAAACGCAGGCTGGTGGTCAGTGCATTGATCCTGGCAGGCCTGACTTTCCTGACCATGTGGTACAGCCATCTGACGGTCAACTCAACGGTTGCATTTGTCAGCCTGTGCCTGGGTTTTGCCTTCTTTATGTTTACTACGGTTAGTATTCTGTTTCATATTTTCAATGAAGAAGATGTCACCATTGATGAGATTGCCGCTGCGATAAGTACCTATCTACTGATTGGAATGTCAGGCGCATTCCTCTACGGCATTGTTGATTATCTGATCCCTGGCTCAATCGTCTCCACCACGCCGGTATCGCCAATGATTTTGATGCACGGTAGCGACTTCCCCTACTTCGCCGATTACATCTACTTCAGTTTTACCTCACTCACCACGCTCGGTTTTGGTGATGTTGTACCTGCAACCCCCGTGGCCCGGACATTCTCGTATCTTGAAGCTGTGATCGGGCAAATTTATCTCACCGTTCTGGTCGCACGCCTGGTCGGACTGCATATCTCCCGGCAACGAAAATAAGTGAGTAAACGCCTAATCCACATCCACAGGCAAGGGCTTTTTCCGTTATCCGTCTGTGCTTGCATTCTGACCACAGGACATCACCTGATGAACTCAGCATTCTTCGCATAAAGCCACTACACTGAAACCACCATGTTCTATACCATCGCCGCAATATTGCTTGTCGTTATCATCTTCGGCCCCCAGCTATGGGTTGGCAGAATACTCAAAAAACACAGTCAACACCGGGACGAAATTCCAGGCACCGGCGGGGAACTGGCAAGACATCTGCTGGATAGATTTTCATTACAGGAAGTTGGCCTGGAAGAAACCGACAGCGGCGATCACTACGACCCCACTGAACGGGTGGTTAGACTCAGTCCCGAGATCATGCAGGGCAAATCACTTACCGCGATCACCGTCGCCGCACATGAAGTGGGACATGCATTACAACATCAGGATCGCTATGCACCTCTGCTGTTACGCAACCGCATGGCGCGCATCGCCGCCATCTCAGAAAAATGCGGCGCCATGCTGCTGGTCGCACTCCCCTTCATTACCGCACTTAGCAGACTACCCGCCGCAGGCATATTGATGCTGATTGGTGGCTTTGCTGTGCTCGGCGTTCCCATCCTGCTGCACCTGCTGACGCTGCCTGTTGAAATTGACGCCAGCTTCAAACGCGCCCTGCCGCTGTTGCAGAGTGGATATATTCCCGAAACAGAAATGCCCGCCGCGCGACGCATTCTCACCGCCTGCGCACTCACCTACGTCGCCGCGTCCCTCGCTACCCTGCTGAACTTCTGGCGCTGGATTGCGATCCTGCGGCGCTAACCAGTAGGCCTGATCGCATTATTTATTCATGCGGTATGACCCTTCGACAGGCTCAGGGTGATCGGTTCTTTTCGATACGGCTGTTTAAGTCTTAATGGTGCTCGGTACTCTCTTGTCCCGGCCGGTGGAGAGCAGGGATGCACGGTCTTATTTTTATCGTGGCGCCCAAGAATCAGTGTTACCGATTATGTTCTCCTGAGACGGTGATTTTAGTCTCTGTTTCAAGCCTGTTTGCTGAGCCCCTCGTAGAGTAGCTTTGCCATGTTGGCAATCGCCTGATTCATGCCGCTGCTCAATCCGGTATTAACGCTGTCGATAAACGCGGAACTCCGTTCACTACCGAGAAACTGTAGATATTCATTCATGCTGGCAAGATCGATGTCACGATAGCTATACAGCAGAGAGAGCACGACAAACTGTTCCACGTTATCACGCATCAGTTCCTCCCGTGACGACATCTGCTGACGAAAGGCCTCCAGATCGACCTGCTCTCCCGGATTAATTGCCATGGCAACAGCGGCATACACGGCGACGGCCGTGTTGGTTTGTAAGTCCATCACCATGTCGGTGGACTTAGCTAACTGCGCAATGGATTGCGCAATGATCACGCGTTGTTGATCCTCGAACAGGCTTTGGCCGATGCGATTCATTTCCAGATAGGCGGCGGGGGATGATGCGTCAACTTCGGCCTGCACGATACGTTTTCCGATCTCAGAGTCATACCATGTCAACAGGGACTGCACCTGTGATTCTGTCATTGTCTTTTGTAGTTCCTGCCGGACTGCAGCGAGAATTTTTTCCGCTGCAAAGGCATCATCCACCGCGCGATAGAGATGCCCCATAATCGCGTCAGGCACTTCTGAACCCTGCCTGTTTGATTGCTCAATACCCGTCAGGATCATGCCGGATATTTCTGACATCTGTGCCATTAGCCCGGACACATCAAGCAGTTTGTCCAATGAGGTATCACTCACCTGTTCTGCACGGGATGCAGAACCAAAACAGATAAAGATAACTATAAATAATCTGATCATTTTAGTTTTCATAGGTATGAACACCAGGCTGGTTTATTTAATAATCTGGTAGCAGGGCTTGTATTGTTTGCCGGGCAGTTTCATTCGGTGCTGTGCAACGAATGAGTTCAGCAAGGCATCAACCGGCTCCATGATACTCAGGTCACCCTGTATCTCGAAATGTCCATGTTGCTCAATGGCACGAATCCCTTCGTCTTTTACGTTACCCGCGACAATCCCGGAAAATACCCGCCGCAGGTTGGCTGCGAGCAAATGTGGCGCCTGGTTTTTATGCAATTGCAGATCGCGCATGTTTTCATGCGTCGGCGCAAAAGGCTGCTGAAATGCGGCATCTATTTTCAGTAGCCAGTTAAAATAGTACGCATCGTCCCGTTCTTTTCTATAGGTTCGCACCTGTCTGATACCACGTTGTATTTCACTGGCAACCTGCACCGGATCATTAATGATGATTTTATAATGTTGTTGTGCTTGAGTACCCAGAGTCGCGCCAATAAAAGCATCTATCTGCTGAAAGTATTCGGCCGCACTTTCCGGTCCGGTAAAAATCAGCGGGAACGGCAGATCCTTGTTTTCCGGGTGCAGCAATATACCAAGCAGATAGAGAATTTCTTCTGCCGTACCTGCCCCGCCAGGAAACACGACAATGCTGTGCCCGGTTCTTACGAATGCCTCAAGTCGTTTTTCTATATCCGGCAGGATGACGAGTTCATTGACGATGGGGTTGGGTGATTCTGCTGCGATGATGCCAGGTTCGGTTATGCCGAGATATTGTCCATCGCTTATGCGTTGCTTTGCATGTCCGATGGTTGCGCCTTTCATTGGCCCTTTCATCGCGCCCGGCCCACAGCCGGTACAGATGTCCATGCCGCGCAAACCTAGCTGGTAACCGACTTCCTTGGTGTAATCATATTCATGGCGACTGATGGAGTGGCCTCCCCAGCAGACGACCAGTCGTGGCTGTGTCGTCGGGCGCAGGATGTTCGCGTTTCGTAGCATATGGAATACAGCATCGGTAATACCATCTGGCGTTGTGCTATCAAACTTTGGGTTATCAAGAATTTCATCATCAACATAGATCACATCACGTAACACGGAAAACAGGTGTTCGCTGATGCCCTTGATCATTTTGCCGTCGACGAAGGCCTGCGAGGGTGCGTTTCTGACATCGAGTTTGATGCCTCGTTCTTCCTGCACGACATGGATTGAGAATGATTGATAGCGATCCAGCAATTCCTTACCGTCATCCATGTAGTTACCGCTGTTGAGCACGGCCAGGGAACAGTTTCTGAACAGCCTGTACAGACCACCCTGGCTGCTATCGAGCAATTTATTGACTTCGCGTTTGGAAAGGACTTCCAGTCGCCCGGCCGGGGTTATACAGGCATCTACAACATCGTATTCCATGGGTGTTTCACTGTGCAGTTCAGGTACTCTCAGTGTAACAGGCAACTCTCGCGGCGGGTTATGATTAATCGTTCGCGCAGGTACTCATGATCTTCGTCTGCGGGTTCAAGATCCAGATAACGGCTGTAATCCGCCGCCGCGGCTCTCGGACATTCAAGTTTGTCATAAAGCAACGCCCGATCCTTGATTTCTTCTACATCATGCTGATTGATTGTGAGGATAAAGTTGCTGGCGTTTAAGGCACGCCGGTAATCCTGATCACGGATGTAACTGCTTTTAATGTTATTCAACATGCGCAGCAGGATGTCTGTATTACTCGCTGGCAATAGTAACTTCGACAGCAATTCATCGCGATCATCTTTGATGTCGTAACGACGCAGCAACCTGAACACCAGATCATCCTTACTCAGTGACGCGCCGCCCGAGAAGGGATCTAATACGATATGCCCAACTTCTACGGGCAAGCGAACCAGGAAATGTCCGGGGAAGGATATTCCCTGCAGGGGTAGCCCCAGGCGTTTGCCAATTTCCATATAGAGTAGAGAGAGACTTAACGGTATGCCGCGTTTCCTTTCCAGCACATCATTAAGGAAGCTATTGCGTGGGTCATAATAGTTATCCAGCTCACCTGCGAAGCCCTGATCACGATACAGATAATCATTGATGGCAAAGATCATTTGTACCACAGATATTTCGCCTTTTAGTCGTTCATGAACGACATGCGCCATGTTATCCAGCTGCAGCATGTAATCATTGATATCGATAGTAGGATATTCCGTTTTCGCTATTAGTAGCGCGGCATAGGCCAGATCTATCTGCTCGTCATCACCCATGACAAGCCCCTTAAACTCTTTGATAGTTTCGTTTGTGATGTTCATGTCTGAAGTCGTTGCAAATGCCATGCCCAACCTTTTTCCGTCTGTTTTATCTGCTGTTTTCCCCTCCGTCTAAAGTTCGGCATGCTATTTGCTCATTCAAACTCCGGTATAGATGACATTGTGATCATTCTCGGTGTAACGTAAGGATTGTTTCCCTGAGATGATGCTATGCCCCCTATTCCTGTTGATGTTGTCCTGCTGGTTTTATTACTGGCTGTTTTCTGGCTGGTACTACGTTCCTTTCAGGGCAATGATAATCGCGATCTGATGACCCGCCTTGATACGCGGCTGGAAGATCAGGACAAACGACTCGACAAACTGGAACAACATCTGGGCATGACGCTGCGACAACAACATCACGATTCTGCTGAACTACGCGAAACGCTGCTAGAAAAATTCACCCAGATGCAGCAGATCATTTCTGACAATCTTTCCAATAACCGTGCCCAGACGCTACTCGCGGTCAGCGAGATGCAGCAGGATCTGAATCAAGCCCTCGGCGAGCACCGGGCCAGTTTTGAACAACGCCAGGCGGAGGCGATCAGAACCCTGGATGAGTCACTGCAACGTGGTATGACGCATACCCAGAAGCAGGTCACCCAGTCCCTCAACAGCAGCGCCGGTGAACTGGGCAAACGGGTTGAAAACCTGACCGCCGCCACCGATCAACGCCTGCAGGAAATTTCCGGACAGGTTGAGAAACGACTGACTGAAGGCTTCGAAAAAACCACAGCAACCTTTGCCGATGTGTTGAAACGCCTGACCGTGATCGATGAGGCACAGAAAAAAATCTCTGAATTGACCAGTAATGTAGTGAGTCTGCAGGAGGTGTTATCGGATAAGCGTTCACGTGGTGCCTTTGGTGAAGTACAACTCGCCGCGCTGGTACGCAATGTAATGCCCGAACAAAGCTTTAGCCTGCAACACACATTACCGAATGATACCCGTGCAGACTGTTTACTCATGCTTCCCGAGCCGACGGGTAATGTGGCAATAGATGCCAAGTTCCCGCTGGAATCCTACAAACGCATGATGGATAACGAACTCGCCGAGAGTGATCGCAAACTGGCTGAACGACAATTCAAGAAAGACGTACAGAAACATGTACGCGATGTCGCCGAAAAATACATCATCCCCGGCACGACCTCGGACGGTGCGATTCTGTTCATTCCGGCAGAGGCCGTGTTTGCCGAAATCCAGGCGCACCATACAGATGTCGTTCAGTTCGCCAACAATGCGCGCGTCTGGCTGGTCTCTCCGACCACCCTGTGGGCCATCCTGAACACCGCCCGTGCGGTACTCAAGGATGCCGCGACCCGAGAGCAGGTGCATATCATTCAGGAGCACCTGGTGTATCTCTCACGGGACTTCGATCGCTTCCGCAAACGTATGGACAATCTGGGCAGACATGTGGCGATGGCCCATAAAGATGTACAGGAAGTGCATACCTCTGCAGAACGAATCTCTTCCCGCTTTGAAAAAATTGAAAAAGTAGAACTCGATCACATCAATACACCCGGACTCGACGTAGACCAAAATGAATAATTTTCATAGAATTACCGAGAACAATGAATACTTCTTTTCAGAGATCCTCAGCAACAAGCTGAAATACTTCGAAAATAACGACCGCGTATATAAACTTAATGATGACCAGGTGACAAAATTACAGGCCCTGATTTTTGACGTAGACGGTACGCTCGCAGATACCGAAGAAGTTCATCGTCTGGCCTTTAATGAAACCTTCCGCAAGTTTGG
>JBFIID010000040.1:0-12347 GCA_041601415.1 Gammaproteobacteria bacterium | reverse complement strand
GGCGCGCGCAAATTCAGTAATGCAACGCGTGACAATGTCGGTAAGCCGATGGCCGTTGTGTATATCGAAAACAAGACTCTGACTAAAGAAATTGATGGCCAGATGGTGAAGACCCGCCAGACGCTGGAAGAAATCATCAACATCGCTACGATCCGTGATCAACTGAGTAAACGTTTCCAGATTACCGGTCTGGATTCGACCGAAGAGGCACGCAAGCTGGCGCTGCTATTACGTGCTGGCGCACTCGCCGCACCGGTAGAAATCATCGAAGAACGTACCGTGGGCCCGAGTCTCGGGCAGGATAATATCAATAAGGGGCTGGAGTCCGTACTGATAGGTTTTGTTCTGGTGCTGATCTTCATGGCGGTTTACTACAAGGTCTTTGGCCTGGTAGCGAATATTGCCCTGACCCTGAACCTGATTATGGTGGTAGCTTTACTGTCCATGTTACAGGCCACCCTGACCCTGCCGGGTATCGCTGGCATTGTGCTGACGGTGGGTATGGCGGTGGATGCCAACGTACTGATCTTCGAACGTATTCTGGAAGAGATACGTTCCGGCAACTCTCCACAGAACAGTATTCACATGGGCTATGACAAGGCCCTGTCCACTATTATGGACGCCAATATCACCACTTTGATTGCGGCACTGGTGCTGTTCGGTTTCGGTACAGGCCCAATCAAGGGCTTTGCGGTGACTCTGGCACTGGGCATTATCACATCCATGTTTACCGCTATTATGGGTACACGCGCCATCATTAACCTGATCTACGGGGGCAAGCGCCTGACCGGATTATCCATCTGAGGGCGGGTTGCAGGACTATGAAACTACTTAAGAAAGATCTTAAAATTGACTTTATGGCGCGACGCAAGATTGCGCTGACTATCTCTGCCCTGCTGGTGCTGTTATCACTCGGTAGCCTGTTTACCAAGGGGCTGAACCTGGGCATTGATTTCACCGGCGGAACGCTGGTGGAGATCGGTTATCAGCAGGCGGCTGATCTGAACGTCATCCGAACAAAACTGGCAGAGTCTGAATTCAAAGACGCGGTGGTACAGCACTTCGGTACTCAACGGGATGTGTTGATTCGACTCTCCACAGATGCGGATCTGGGCAAGGCAGATGTCAGCACCAGAGTGCTGGAGCTATTACCTGAATCAGAAATGCGCCGCGTCGAGTTTGTCGGGCCTCAGGTTGGTGAAGAACTGACTGAGGACGGTGGCCTGGCTATTTTGTATGCCCTGATCGGAATTCTTATATATGTAACCATTCGTTTTCAGTCCAAGTTTGCCCCTGGCGCGGTGGCAGCTCTTATCCATGATGTGATTATTGTGCTTGGTGTCTTCTCGGCCACCGGTGTCGAGTTTGATCTTCCCGTCATGGCCGCAATCCTCGCCGTGATCGGTTATTCGCTGAATGACACGATTGTTGTATATGACCGAATCCGTGAAAACTTTCGGAATTTACGTAAGGCCGAGGCCATTGATATTGTAAACACCTCACTCAATCAGACCCTGTCCCGCACATTGATGACCTCGTTAACAACCCTGCTGGTGTTGTTCTCGCTGTTTGTCTTTGGTGGTGAAATGATTCACGCGTTTGCCTTTGCGTTAATCATCGGTGTGGTCGTAGGTACTTACTCCTCCATGTATGTAGCAAGTGTTACCGCAATTGCGCTGGGTGTGAGTAAGGAAGATCTGATGCCAGTACAGAAGGAAGGTAACGAGGAACTGGACAGCCTGCCCTGAACCTTATCGCCTTAAGCTGAACTGATGTATGGCGTGATCAAACATCTGCATCAGGCCACGGTTGGATTAACCCTGTGTCTGTTTCTGCTGAGACTGTTCTGGGTCGCGAAGAACCCGGTACAGTTGCAACAGCGTTGGGTCAGGGTTCTGCCCCATCTTATTGACACAGTGCTGCTGCTGAGCGCCATCGCGCTGGTCATACTTTCGGGAATGTATCCCTGGCAGCATGGCTGGCTGATGGCCAAGATCCTGGCCCTGCTGGCCTACATCCTTCTGGGCACCATCGCGATCAAGCGTGGTTCCACCCTGAAAATCCGACTCATGAGTGGCGTTGCGGCATTACTGGTCCTGGGCTACATCATCGGCGTTGCTCTGCATCATTCTGCCTGGTCATTTATAGCGTGAGAATCCTCGCTGACCCCAATATCCCCGCTGTGCAGGAGACCTTTTCCGAGTTTGGTGAGGTTCACCTGAAGCCCGGGCGCACATGGCTCGCAGAGGATGTCAGGCAGGCCGATGTCGTGCTGGTACGGTCGGTCACCCGGGTTAATCGGAGTCTGCTTGAACACAGTGGTGTGAAATTTGTCGGTTCTGCAACCGCCGGAATAGACCATATAGATACGGTGTATCTGGCAGATCAGGGGATACATTTCAGTCATGCCCCCGGCAGTAATGCCGAATCGGTTGTGGAATATGTGCTCAGTGCGCTGTTTGCCCTGCTGGAACAGACCGGGGAGGATTTGAGGAGCAAGACGGTTGGAATTATCGGGGTTGGACAGGTTGGTAGTCGACTGGCTCGTCGTCTGACCAGTCTGGGTGTAGGCTGTCTTCTGAATGACCCGCCCCGCGAGGCGGCCGGTACGGCGGAAAACTTTGTGTCCCTGCAGGCCGCATTAGCCGCTGATATTATCAGTCTGCACGTACCGATGATTGTCGATGGACCGTATTGCACACGGAACCTGATTAATGCCGAGTGTCTATCGCGACTATGTCCTGGCTCAATCCTGATTAATAGCGCGCGGGGGGGCGTTGTGGATGAAGCCGCGTTACTGGAGAAAATTCGAATCGATGATTTACGTGCGGTGATTGATTGCTGGGAGAATGAGCCCCAGATTAACCTCGAACTTCTGCGATCCGCTCAGCTGACCACGCCACATATCGCCGGATACAGCCTTGATGGCAAGCTCAGGGCGACACGTATGCTGTATCAGTCACTGTGTGACTATCTTGGTAGAACGCCAAAGTCGGGACTGGCGGTACCGGAGAACGGGATGCAAATAAACACGGTTCTATCGGCAGTTTCACTACAGTCGCAACTCGCAGATCTGGTCATGGGCTGCTATGACGTGCGTCTTGATAGTCAACAAATGCAAGCCATGTTGTTTATGCAGGCAGCTGAACGGAAAGATTATTTTGATAACCTGAGGAAGAATTATCCGCCGCGCAGGGAGTTTTCCTCAGTCACCCTGACGGGCTCTGGGATGAGTAGCGAAATAATCAGTCTGTGTCGCGAAATAGGATTTAAAATCAGTGAATGAGATGACAAAAAACACCAAAGTGGCATTTCTTGCATCTGGCGGTGGCAGTAATATGCAGGCCATTCTGGATGCCTGTCGGAGCGAGGTGCTGGCCGCCGATGCCTGTTTGTTGATCAGTAATAATGAGGACTCAGGGGCGATGCAGCGAGCCGCCGCATTCGGTCTCAATGCACAACATATGAGTTCTCGAACTCATAGCGACGCAGAGAGTCTCGATCAGGCCATGCTGGAGTGTCTGATGGAACATGACATTGAACTGGTATTGCTGGCGGGATACATGAAAAAACTCGGACCTCGAGTGCTCGAACACTTCCGAGGACGCATCCTGAACGTGCATCCATCCTTGTTGCCGTGCTATGGTGGTAAGGGTATGTATGGAATTCGTGTGCATGCCGCTGTTCTGGAGGCCGGTGAAACCGAGAGCGGCGCTACTATACACATCGTTGACGAAGAATATGACCAGGGACCTGTGCTTGCGCAGCGTAAGGTCGTCGTCCTGCCAGACGACAGTGTTGAAAGTCTGGCATCAAGAGTGCTCGAAGTAGAGCACCAACTATATGTTGAGACCCTGGGGAGGATACTCAACAAAGACATCACCCTGCCCGGCTGAGTCCTATCGCAGACGTGAACTGGCACATCGCGGCAACGTGAATGTATCCTATAGTGACAAGAACAGGACGAGACAGAATGATAGATTTCATGAAAGACAACATGGCAGCATCGCTGTCCAGTATGAAGAAAAGCATTGATCCGTTTGGTATTTTTTCCTCTGCCCTGGAAGTACAGTACTCCTGGTTGCAGCATCCGGACAAACTCGCTACACAAATGGTCAAATTCGGTGAAGAGCTGGGCATGATTAACCAGACTTTCTTCGCCCGGGTATATGGTATGCCAGCAGATGACCTGATCCCGAGCAATCGATACGACGATCGATTCAAGGACAGTGCCTGGACTGAGCATCCAAGCTACGACTTGATCAAGGAACTCTATCTGCTTTACACCCATTGGCTGGAAGATGCCATCTATGAGACCCCGGATCTGTCTGACAAAGAGCGTCGCAAGGCGGCCTTCTGGGCCAGACAGGGGCTGAACACCATTTCCCCCAGCAATTTTTTCTGGACCAACCCAGAAGCGATCCGACGCTTTATGGAGACGGGTGGCATGAGTGCCGTTGAAGGCCTCAAAATCCTTGTCAAAGACCTGAACGAGGGTGAAATCAGCATGGTCGACAAGGAGAAATTCGATGTCGGCGTGAACGTTGCGACCACCCCGGGTAATGTGGTGTTCCGCAACGATTTGCTGGAAGTACTGCAGTTTAGTCCGAGCACGGAACAGGTGCATGAGATCCCAATCGTGATCGTGTCACCGTGGATTAACAAATATTACATTCTGGATCTGAATAAGAAAAAGAGCCTGATTCATTATCTGGTGTCCAAGGGCTTTACCGTGTTTGTTACCAGCTGGAAGAACCCAGATGCCGATATGCGTGATACCTCGGTTGAAGACTATATCTTCAAGGGCATCGCTGAAATCATTCGCGTGGCGGGTGAAGTCTCGGGTTCCGATCAGGTTCATGCGGTTGGTTATTGCATCGGCGGCACCATGCTGAGTGCGTACATGGCCTGGATGAACGCTGAACGCAAGGCTAAAGCGAAGTTGCCGGTTGCACACTGGACATTGTTTACCGGCCTGGTCGATTTTATCAACCCGGGCGATATTGATGTGTTCGTGGATGAAGATATTGTCGGTCATCTGGAAAAGCAGATGGACAAGAAGGGTTATCTGGATGGTGGCGAGATGGCCATGTCATTCAGAATGCTGCGTTCCAACAGTCTGATCTGGAACTACGTCATGCAGGGCTATCTGTTTGGTGAAGAACCAGCACCACTGGATGTTCTTTACTGGAACTCGGATACCACGCGTCTGCCTGCGACCATGCACAGTTACTACCTGCGTGAGTTCTATATCAACAATAAGCTGATTGAACCGGGTGCACTGAACTTTGCCGGGCGCAATATTGACCTCGGTAAAATCAAGCAGCCGCTTTATTCGGTCGGTGCCGAGCAGGACCATATCGCACCCTGGATGGAGACCTTCAAGGTTTGCCAGCATGTAAGTGGACCGGTGAATTACACCCTGGCAACTTCAGGGCACATTCTCGGCATTATCAACCCGCCGGTTGATCCACCTAAGCGTAAGTACTGGAGTGGTGATGCGACCGGTGCCACCGATGCGGAAGCATGGCGCGACGGTATCGAGAAAGTAGCCGGTTCATGGTGGGAAGACTGGACCCAGTGGCTATCAGGTCATTGTGGTGAGATGGTCGAGGCCAGACAACCAGGCAGTAAGGAGTATCCTGCTCTGGAAGCGGCTCCGGGTACCTACGTACGCGAAACCTGAAGCATAGAACTGTTGTGATGTAAGTAAAAAGCCCACGCATAAAACGTGGGCTTTTTTTTGCGCGGTACTAATCCTGGTACCGTGTTTTTGCGATAAGAAATTAACCATCGAGTTGAATACATTGCGTTCAACGCGCTCAAGTGAAAAGAGTGAGTCCTCACTACAACGGAATAGTCTGCGTAGACAGAACTCGATAAAAATGGAATCCAGCGGTTCAGAAAAGAGCTCATAGGGAGTCGGATATCAGCAGGATGTGCACAGAACATAGAGCACACGGTTGACGGATTCACGCCAGTCTATGAAAATCAGCCGCTGCCTGTGGGAACTAAGATTTATATGAAACAATTGATTGCGCGGATATATCGTCTGACGGTGTTGTCACATCCGTGGACAACACTGCTGATGCTGGCCCTCATACAGGGCTTTTTCAGCATGCATCTGGGCAACTTCCGGCTCGACGCCTCTGCGGACTCCCTGTTACTTGAAGGTGATCAGGATTTGAAGGCCTTCCGGCAGCTCAGCGAACGCTATGCAACGCGCGAATTTCTGTTTGTCACCTTCTCACCCGAACAGGATCTGTTTTCAAACGCATCCCTGCAACAGGTTCGACGCCTGCGAGATCAATTGCGCGGCCTTTCCATCGTTGAATCTGTACAGAGTTTGATGGATGTCCCGCTGGTCAAGCAGGAGGAAGGCTCTCTTTCTGACGTAATCAAAAACTGGCGCACTCTGGAAGCACCAGATGCAATACCGGATAGAGCCAGAAAGGAGCTTCTGGAAAGCCCGATATTCAGAAACCTGATCATCAGCGCTGATGGCCAGACCACGGCATTGCAGATATTTCTCAAACAGGATGAGGCTTATCAGAGGCTGTTGAAACAGCGCAGTCAGTTATACGACCAACGTGTGGCCCAAGGTCTGAATGCGGAACAGCAGGAGACCCTGAAAAACGTACAGGCACAGTATGTAGAGGCTAAAAAAAGTGCGGATCAGAAGGTGCATAACGGGATCGCCGAGATTCGTGCAGTGCTTGATGAGTACCGGCCCTATGGACGGCTAAACCTCGGTGGCATACCGATGGTTACTGACGACATGATTGCCTTTATCCAGAATGATCTGGTGGTGTTTGGGATTGGCGTCTTTGCCTTTTTGATCCTCATGCTTGGCGTCATCTTTAGAGAGGTGCGCTGGGTCATACTGCCGCTTTTGAGTTGTGTTTATGCAGGCTTGCTAATGATCGGTCTGCTGGGACTGGCGGGTTGGAATGTGACTGTTATCTCGTCCAATTTCATTTCTTTGATGCTGATCATTACGATGTCGATGAACGTGCATCTGGTGGTTCGCTATCGGCAGCTGGTGCAGGAGCACCCGCAATGGACACAGCTGGAGCTGGTTGAGATGACCACCCGGCGCATGGTCTGGCCCTGTCTGTATACAGCACTGACGACAATTATTGCCTTCGCATCGCTGGTGGTGAGCGGTATCAAACCGGTCATCGATTTTGGCTGGATGATGACAATAGGGCTGTGTGTTGCCTTCCTGACCACTTTTATCCTGTTTCCGGGGCTGTTAATGCTGATGCGCAGGGGCCAGCCCGTCGAGTCCAGTACTGATTTCCAGTTCACCGGGGTACTGGCAGCAGTGACCGAACGGCACGGAGGCAAGGTATTGTTTTTATCGCTGCTGCTGGCGGTCGTCAGTGTGTATGGTGTAACCCGACTGGTGGTCGAAAACAGTTTCATTAATTACTTCGATAAAAAAACCGAAATCTATCAGGGACTGAAACTGATCGACGAAAAACTCGGCGGCACGACACCTCTGGAAATTGTGCTTTACCTGAAGGAAGAGCAGCAGGCGGCGAGCATTGATGCGGACCTCGATGACCTGTTTGGTGAAATCGAAGGTGACAAGAGTGATTCGTGGTTTACGGCCTACAAGATCAAACGTATCAAGCAGGTGCACGACTATCTGGATTCCCTGCCCGCGGTTGGCAAGGTTCTCTCTCTCGCCTCATTACTACGCGTCGGTGAAGACCTGAACAAGGGCAAACCCTTCGATTCGTTCCAGCTGGCTCTGGTGTATAAGGGCATGCCAGCCGAGTTACGCAGCAGTATGATCGACCCGTATATCTCAATCGAGCACGATGAGGCGCGGATTAGCCTGCGCATCATTGATTCATTGCCGGATCTGCGGCGCAAGGAACTGCTGGATAAAATTCAATATGATCTGGAGCACGAGCTGGGTATAAAACCGGATGAGTTTAAAATGACCGGCATGCTGGTGCTCTATAACAACATGTTACAGAGCCTGTTCCAGTCCCAGATTCAAACCCTGGGTGTGGTGATGTTGGGTATTACCCTGATGTTACTGGTGCTGTTCCGATCTGTACCACTGGCTGTCATCGGTATTATTCCCAATCTGCTGGCGGCGGCGATTATTCTGGGACTAATGGGACTGCTGGATATCCCTCTGGATATGATGACAATCACCATCGCAGGGATCACGATTGGCATCGCGGTGGATAACAGCATCCACTATATATACCGATACCGCGAAGAATTTGGGCGTCACACGGACGATAAACAGGGGTATCTGGACACCCTGCATTATTGTCATGCGCATATTGGTAAGGCCGTGTTCTACACCGCTGTGACCATCATCGTCGGTTTTTCCATTCTGGTGATGTCTAACTTTATCCCTACCATCTATTTTGGGCTGCTCACCGCATTGGCCATGGTGATAGCCCTGTTTGCCGCGTTGACCCTGTTACCAAAACTGATTCTGGTCTGGCGACCCTTTTAACGGAACAGTTCTGGCAGGCCCTGGTCACAGGGAGAGAGGGGTAAAAAGCCGGGGCAGTTCACTTTCATTTTCAGGCATAGTCGGATAAAGTGCTGCACCTTTCTGGCCGATAACACTCCAGGAACAGGACACTCTTGTCGGTATGTGGAGATAACTTTATGAAAAGTCTGCTAAAAACTACATTATTACTGTTTGTCTTTGCGTTCAGTGGAACCACCGCTGCGACGGCGGAAGATGCGCAGTCAGTAATAAGGAATGCGGCGGATACCTTACTGACTAAAATCGCTGAAGGTGGAGATGCCCTGAAAAAGGACCCAGCCAGGCTGAATGCCCTGGTAAATGAGTCTGTAATCCCCTATTTCGATTTCAAACGCATGTCACAATGGGTCCTGGGTGGCCATTGGAAGGAGGCATCCGAGGAACAGCAGCAGCAGTTTATTGACCGTTTTAAAGGTCTGCTGGTGAATACCTATGCGACCGCGCTACTGGAATATACCGATCAGGACATTGAATACCTGCCAGCCGAAGGCAACCCCGGTGACTGGAAGACGGTGATTACCACGCGTTTGACCAAGGGCGGCACAGTGACTACATCGATTTCCTATAAGATGCACAACAAGGATGAAAGCTGGAAGGTTTATGATGTGACGGTAGATGGAGTGAGTTTAATCAAAACCTATCGTTCCTCCTTTGATTCAAAGGTTAAGGAAAGTGGTATAGAAGGTCTGTTGACCAGTCTGGCAGCAAAGAACAAGATTTAGTTCGCCAGCGTTCTACCTCTCACCAGCGTAGCTGGGATTGCACCTGTATCAAGGTTGAGAAATACCAAATCAGAAAAAAACGGGAATTACACTCCCGTTTTTTTATTTACACTTTTATTTATGAAGCGTTGAAACTGGATTACAAGCATGAACAAAGATGAAATCAGACAGATGATCCTTGATGGTGTGCCGAACTCAGAAGTGATGATTGAGGGTGAGGGCGACCATTTTCAGGCCGTCATCGTCAGTGCGGAATTTGAAGGCATGTCAAAAGTGAAACAGCATCAGATGGTCTACAGGGCCATAGGTGATGCCATGCAGTCAGCCATTCACGCCCTTTCGATTCAGACGGTGACGCCTGAAAAGTGGAAGGAAATGCAAAAATTTCAGGTGCTGCAATAACCTCTCTCCCCCGGAACGAACGAGAACATGGATAAATTACTGATAACCGGCGGTACCACGCTGAATGGCGAGATACGTATCTCCGGTGCAAAAAATGCCGCCCTGCCTATCATGGCAGCGACCCTGCTGGTCGACCAGCCCGTGGTAATAGGCAACGTGCCACATTTGCACGACATCACGACCACAATGGAACTGCTAGGACGTATGGGCCTGCGCCTGACCGTTGATGAGCGAATGAACATTGAGGTGGACAGCAGTTCCATTGAGAATTTCTTTGCCCCATATGATCTGGTGAGAACCATGCGTGCCTCTATTCTGGTGCTGGGTCCCCTGTTGGCCAGACACGGGCAGGCCGAGGTGTCTTTGCCCGGTGGTTGCGCAATTGGTTCACGTCCGGTCAACCTTCATCTGCATGGCCTGTCGGAGATGGGTGCAGACATTCATGTTGAGGGTGGTTACATCAAGGCGCGTGCAAAGCGTTTGAAAGGCGCCAATCTGATCATGGATATCGTCAGTGTGACTGGTACCGAAAATCTGATGATGGCAGCAGTACTGGCCGATGGAGTCACCACAATACAGAATGCGGCGCGCGAACCCGAAGTGGTGGACCTGGCTAATTTCCTGATCAGCATGGGTGCCAGGATTGAAGGAGCCGGTACCGACATTATCACTATCGAGGGAGTGCAGGCTTTATCAGGCACAACCTACAAGATCCTGCCGGATCGAATCGAAACCGGTACCTTCCTGGTGGCAGGTGCGATGACCGGCGGCAAGATTAAACTCAAAGATACCCAGCCGCAGCTACTGGAGGCGGTGCTGGCCAAGTTGAATGAGACAGGTGCCAGTATCACCATTGGTGATGACTGGATAGAACTGGACATGCAGGGACGACGCCCGCAGGCAGTGGATGTACATACCTCGCCTTATCCCGGCTTCCCTACTGATATGCAGGCGCAATTTACCGCGCTGAACTGTATTGCCGAAGGGGTCGCCACGATCACTGAATCGGTGTTTGAAAATCGCTTTATGCATGTGCAGGAACTACAGCGCATGGGTGCGCAGATCAAACTGGAAGGTAATACGGCAATAACGCGCGGTGTTGAAGGCTTAACCAGTGCGCCCGTGATGGCAACTGATCTCAGGGCCTCTGCGAGTCTGGTACTGGCTGGTCTGGTGGCTACTGGCGAGACCGAGGTTGATCGAATCTATCATATCGATCGTGGCTACGAGATGATCGAAGAAAAGCTGGAGCAGCTGGGTGCGCGAATTCGCAGGGTACCCAAATAGAGGGAGCTTATAGGGCTCCGACGTACTGAGTGTGATTCATGAGTAAATTAACTATAGCCCTGTCGAAGGGACGTATCCTCAAAGATATCCTGCCCTTGCTGGCCAGAGCCGGTATCGAGCCGCTAGATGATCCCGATGTCTCACGTAAGCTGATCCTGGAAACCAACCGGGAAGATGTAAAACTGGTGATTATTCGCGCCACCGACGTGCCGACCTTCGTTGAATACGGTGCCGCCGATATGGGTGTCGCAGGCAAAGATGTGTTGATGGAGTACGACAGCGACGCACTGTATGAACCGCTGGATCTCAATATTGCCCGTTGTCGTCTCATGGTGGCGGGCAGAAAAGGTGAAACTTTTTCTGGCGGACACATCCGCGTAGCGACCAAATATGTAAATGTTGCACGACGCTACTACGCCTCCAGAGGCATACAGGCCGAGGTGATTAAACTTTATGGCTCGATGGAACTGGCTCCGCTGGTAGGCCTTGCCGATCGGATTGTGGATCTGGTGGATACGGGTAACACCCTGAAGGCCAACGATATGGAACCGGTCGAGCATATTGCCGATATCAGTTCGCGCCTGGTCGTCAACAAGGCTTCAATGAAGATGAAGCATGAGTCTGTGACACGTTTGATTAAGCAACTCGAAGAAGTTGTGAACAACGCCTGATTAGACGTGATGACACGATGATGAAACTTCGCAGATTATCGACCGCCGATTCTAATTTTGATGCGCAGCTAAATACCCTGCTCAGCTGGGATGCCTCAACCGATGAAGGTGTAAGCGGCACAGTGCGAGAGATTATTCAGTCTATTCGCGCCCGGGGTGATCAGGCCCTGCTCGAGTACACTGCCAGATTCGATCAGCTAGAACTGGAAAGCGCCTCGCAACTGGAAATTCCTGCTGCACAGTTACAACAGGCGCTGGATTCACTGGACCCCGCATTACGTCAGGCATTATATGATTCCGCGCAACGTGTCCGTGATTATCATGAACATCAGAAAATGGATTCATGGCGTTACACCGAGGCAGATGGCACGGTGCTGGGGCAGCAGGTTACCGCGATGGATCGGGTGGGCGTTTACGTACCGGGTGGCAAGGCCGCTTATCCATCATCGGTATTGATGAATGTGATTCCCGCCCATGTCGCCGGTGTGCAGGAAATCATCATGGTCGTGCCAGCCCCAAAGGGTGAAATCGAACCTGTGGTGCTCGCCGCCGCGGCGATTGCCGGTGTCAGTCGCGTGTTTACAATTGGTGGAGCACAGGCGGTAGCCGCCCTCGCCTATGGCACAGAAACCATTCCTCGTGTCGATAAAATTGTCGGCCCGGGCAATATCTATGTCGCGACTGCCAAGGGAATGGTGTTCGGTGCCGTGGGTATCGATATGATTGCCGGCCCCTCGG
>JBFIID010000039.1:0-12446 GCA_041601415.1 Gammaproteobacteria bacterium | reverse complement strand
ATTCACCACGATGGGCGGTTTGAGGTCTATGTACTGTACCTTTTTGGGTTGTTCATCATCCTTCTCATCTGCCGCGAACAAGGGGGTTGGACTCATCAGGGCGAAGATGAGTAAGTATTTGATCTGAAGGCCACGGAACATTAATTAACTCCTGCTTTAGAGAGACTGTTATCTGGTTTATCGGGATCTGTTTCAAATTCTTTACCCGCTGAGACGGGAGAATAGTGTTTCAGCGCTACGGTCACCTGACTTTAAAGGATAATTCCGCCGCCCAGGCAGACCTCGTCCTGATAGAAAACCACAGATTGACCAGGTGTAATGGCGCGTTGAGCCTGATCAAAGACAACGCTGATCCTGCCGTCTGAAGATTCAGTGATGGTGCAGGCCTGATCCGGTTGCCGATAGCGGGTTTTGGCAGCACAACGACAGGGTAGGGTGGGGCTTGTGCCACTTACCCAACGCAGGTCGATGGCCTGCAGACTATCGCTGAATAACATCGGGTGATCGATACCCTGACCAGCAATAATCACATTTTCTGCCACATCCTTGGCCAGCACATACCAGGGCAGTTCGGAGGCATTCTTTACGCCGCCGATACCCAGCCCCTGGCGTTGACCGAGGGTGTAATAGAGTACTCCCTGATGCTCGCCGATGACCTGTCCATCGAGGTTACGGATTTCACCAGGCTGTGCGGCCACATACTGGCTGAGAAAACTACGGAAGTGCCGTTCGCCAATAAAACAGACCCCGGTGCTGTCTTTCTTGTCATGGATTTTCAGTTTTGCCTCGGCTGCCAGTGCCCGTACACGCGGCTTCTCCAGTTCACCTATCGGGAACAGTGAGCGGGACAGGGGCGTCTGACCCAGCGTATAGAGGAAATAACTTTGATCCTTGTTGTTATCCCTGCCCTTGAGTAGAAAATACTCGCCATCCTGTTCGCGGATGCGTGCATAGTGGCCGGTGGCGATCTTCTCAGCACCCAGATCCATGGCGTGTTCCAGAAAGGCCTTGAACTTGATCTCCTGATTGCACAGGATATCGGGGTTAGGAGTGCGCCCGGCTTTATATTCGGCGATGAAGTGCACAAACACCTGATCCCAGTAATCGGCCGACAGGTTGACGGTACGCAGTGGAATATCCAGAAGCTCGCAGACATGACGTGCGTCTTCAACGTCCTCGGCGGCGGCACAATAACTGTCGGTGTCGTCTTCTTCCCAGTTCTTCATGAACAGCCCCTGCAAAGGGTAACCCTGTTGCTTCAACAACAGGGCGGAGACCGATGAATCGACACCGCCGGAGAGGCCAACAAATACCGCAGGTTTAGAGTCTGACATATCAGGCAAACTGCTTGGGTGACTGGACGGCATAGGTCAGCAGATCCAGACGGTGGCGTTGACCCGCCAGATAATCGTCGATACAGCGCAATACCATTGGACTGCGCAGTTGCGCGCTGCGTTGTTCCAGATCGGCCCGGCTTAACCACGGTGCATCGATAATCCCGTCATCCAGTGCCGAGTCCGGATAGTGTGCCGAAACCTCACCGTAGAAACAGACGCGCAGGTAGGTGATCTCGACGCGTGGGTTTTCGTATAGATAGAGTCCAACGATGCCCTGCGGGACAAATTCCCAGGCGGTTTCTTCCATCACTTCACGACACACAGCACTACTCAGACTCTCGCCCTGTTCCAGGTGACCGGCGGGCTGGTTATAAACATGATGCCCGTCGGCAAATTCTTCGACCATGAGAAATTTGTCACCGCGCTGTACGATCGCTGCGACGGTGGTATTGGGTTTCCACTGCATTGAGATATTCCGGTGAATTGTTATGATTGATCAGGTTTCGGCTTATTATAAGCTACGTGTTCGCTCTGTCATGCTGGATGAAGATAATTAACCTCGACAGGCGAACTGAATTTATTTTGTTACTTTTACCGGGTGGGGAATACCTGTGAAGCACTGTGTAAGCCTGTTTCTGTTACTGCTGACCCTGTGGTTGATGTTGTCTGGTATTTATACTCCCTGGATATTATCCCTCGGTTTCCTGTCCTGTCTGCTTGTGGTGTATATCGCCCATCGCATGGATGTGGTCGATCATGAAGGGCATCCCATTCATCTGCATGTCGTGCGCCTGTTGCTTTACTGGTACTGGTTATTTATTGAGATCCTCAAATCAAACTGGCTGGTCATTCGTTGCATCCTGAGTCCCAGCATGCCGATTTCACCAACGGTGGTCGCCCTGCGTAGCAGTCAGCATACCGACCTTGGTCGCGTTATCTATGCCAATTCAATCACCCTGACACCCGGTACGGTGACCATTGAGGTGGACGGCGATATTACTGAAGTGCATGCCCTGACACGAGAAACTGCAGAAGATCTCAATCAGGGTGAGATGGATAGACGGGTAACAGCAGTGGAGAGTATCTGACGATGTTGACAGCGGCATTAGTGGCGATCATGGTGTCTATGTTAATCGCCTTATGGAGAGCGCTGGCAGGACCGAGTGTCTATGACCGTCTGTTGGCAGTGAATACCTTTGGCACCATTACCGTGCTGTTTATTGCGGTATATGGCTTTTTCACCGAGCGTCCTGATTTTCTGGATATTGCTCTCGTCTATGCGTTGATAAATTTCACTGGCACCATCGCCGTGTTGAAATTCTTTGAGTATGGCGATATGGGTTACGGGCGAGAGACAGAAACAGGTGAGGTAGAATCATGAGCATCGTGTCTTTTATCAGTGGGGGCCTGTTACTGACAGGTGGTATTGTGCTCATTATAGGCAGTATCGGGCTGGTACGTTTCCCCGATTTTTTCACTCGGCTGCATGCGGCCAGCGTGGTCGATACACTGGGTGTGATGTTGATGATTGCGGGACTGATTCCGCTTGCCGGGTTTTCGCTGGCAACCCTGAAACTGTTTCTTATCCTTGTCTTTGTACTACTCACGTCACCCACCGCCGGGCATGCCCTGGCGAAGGCAGCGCTGCATGGGCACCTGAAGCCTGAACTTGATACGCAAGAAAAAGGTCAAGCCTGATGGACGACGCGATAATCAATCTAGGCCTGTTAACGATGCTGGCTATTACCGCACTTGCAGTGATCCGAGTGCAGGATTTATTTGCGGTGGCGATGCTGATGGGGATATTCAGTCTCATCTGTGCCGGTTTTTTTGTCACCCTGGATGCCGTTGACGTCGCGTTTACAGAGGCTGCCGTGGGGGCAGGGATTTCGACCCTGTTGGTACTTAGCACGTTGGCTATCACTAAGCGTGAGCAGAGCAGTCGCCCCCGATTCAGACCGGTTGCTTTGCTAACCGTAGTACTGACCGGCTTGTTACTGGTTTATGCGACCTGGGATATTCACCCTTATGGAGATATGAGTAGTCCGGTACACCAGCACATTGGCAAGCGCTACCTGCAGGAATCAAGTGAACATACGGGCATTCCAAACGTGGTGACGTCTGTTCTGGCCAGTTACCGTGGCTATGACACGATGGGCGAATTAACGGTGATTTTTACTGCGGGTGTCGGCGTCATCCTGTTACTTGGGCGATCACGCAAGGCAGCTGTCAATGTGGATGATGAAGACGATAGCAGGGGAACATCATAATGCGGGCAGGGCGGAACTAGCGATGGAATCAAATCTGGTATTAAGGATCACGGCGAAAATGTTAATGCCTTTTATCCTTCTGTTTGGTCTTTATGTACAGTTCCATGGGGATTTTGGACCAGGTGGTGGATTTCAGGCCGGGGTCATTTTTGCTACAGGTATCATCCTCTATGGCCTGGTGTTCGGTCTGGATAATCTGCGTGAACTGGTACCTTCCGGTCTGGTCAGGATCGTCTCAGCCAGTGGTCTTCTGCTGTATATCGGGGTCGGCGTGGTGTCGATGCTAAAGGGCGGTAGTCTGCTGGATTACAATCTGTTGTCGCATGACCCTGTGCATGGACAGCATCTCGGAATCTTTCTGGTGGAACTCGGCGTCGGTATGACCGTGGCCGCCGTGATGACGAATATGTTTATCCTGTTTGCACGCCCCTGAAGCGTAGCAGCTTTATCTGGGCTGAATGCCCTTTGCCTTGATTCCCCAGGCCGACTCTGCCAGCCAGGTATCCATTTCTGGCGCACTCATCGGGCGTCCCATGTAGTAGCCCTGCGCATATCTGCAGCCCATGTCTACCAGCGTGTCCAGCGTTGTCTGGTTTTCCACTCCCTCGGCAATCACTTCTAGCCCGAAGTTATTTGCCAGATCAATCACTGATTGAACAATGGTTAGGTCTCCCTCGTCGTTGACCATATTGATGACAAACGATTTATCGATCTTCAACTCATTGACGGGCAGGGTTTTCAGGTACGCCAGTGATGAAGAACCGGTGCCAAAATCATCGATTGACAGACGAATGCCCAGATCACGGAGCCGTTTGAGACAACGTAGACTCTGTTCCGGTTTCTGCATCATCATGCTTTCCGTCACCTCCAGGGTGATCGATTCCGGGCCTGCGTCCCATAGGTCGAGAGCATGCAGAACGGAGTCCACGGTCTGCGCATCGTGCAAGGTTGTCGGCGAGATATTGATCGCGACAGAAAGAGAAATATCGTACTGCTCTTTCCAGAATCGCGACTGCCTGCAGCCTGCTGTCAGTGACCAACGGGTCAGGGAATTAATTAACCCGGAGTGTTCGGCGATTGAGATAAACAGTTCCGGATCGATATAGCCCGAGTCTGGTACATGCCAACGGGTCAGGGCCTCAACGCTGTAGATGCTGCCGGTTTTCAGGTCTATTTTCGGTTGAAAAAACAGCTCAAGTTCATCCTGAGCGATGGCGGCTTTAAGGTCATGAGCCAGCCTGATAGTCGGTAATGAACTCGGTTCAGAGACAGGGGAATACATCTCATAGGGCAGGTTCATATCCACAGCAGTTTCCAGTGCGATATCGGCGTTCAGCATCAATTTTTCTGCGCTGCCGGCATGTTCCGGAAATACCGCAATACCGATCGCGGCGGTGATATTGATCAGTTCGTTATTAAGGGTAAAAGGGCTGGATAACTCACTGTGGATCCTGTTGGCAGCAAGGATTGCATGCCCTTCATTCTTCAAATCCGGTAACAGTACCGCAAACTCTGCTTCGCCAATGCACACCAGCTCGTCCTGTGAACGAAGTAATTCACGAATTCGACGCTGGCAACGTTCACGTAATGCCTGCATACCCTGATAGCCATAGGAGAGATGAATCTGATGTGTGCAGGTCAGCCGGATAATGATATAGCCGAAATGCAGGTGGTTTATCTTGCTACGCGAGACGGGTTTATCGAGTATCCCGGCAAGCTCCGGACGAGATAGCGAGGCGACTGACAGGGCGTCACGCTGATCTTGACCCGATTCAGGAACGATCATTACTAGGCGGGAACCGGGCTGGTAAGATAGAACTCGGCGGGATCGATACCGTAGGCATTGATCTCCAGGGAGCCCTTAATCTTGAGTGGCTCACCGGATGCCGAGTGACTATCAGTGAGCAGGTCGATCACCGGGTAAGCGTCATAGGGCTGCTTCTGCTCGTCGAGGATAACCATTATGCGTGGTTGCATCCGGCGTATGTCATTTTGAGAGAGGACGATTGCGACCTCGCCCGTAGTTAATTCCACCAGCGATCCGGTTGGGTAAATACCGATAAACTGAATGAAGTGCTCTAGCAGTTCTGCCTGAAAGTCGAGATTCTTCTTTTTGTATAGTTCGCTGATGATCTGTTCATGCGAACGTGCCTTACGGAAGATACGGTTACTCATCATGGCATCATAGCTGTCTACCAGGCCCGCAATTCTGGCAAACAGCGGGATCTTGCGCCCCGAAAGCCCTGCCGGGTAACCACTACCATCATGTCGCTCATGGTGATGACGTGCTATTTCCAGGATTCTCGGAGTGGCGGCATTGGATGAGGTGATCAGGCTGACACTAAAGTCGACATGGTGTTTGAGGACAACAAATTCCCCGTCAGACAAAGGTGCCTCTTTGTTCAGCAGCGCATCAGGGAGTTTCAGTTTACCTACATCGAACAACAGGCAGCCCATGGCGAGTTCCTGTAATTCATCGCGGTTTAGCCCCAGTTTTCGCCCGAAGGCGGTAGCAAAAATGGAGGTGCTTACCGCATGATTGTAGCTATAACCGTCTTTTTCTTTTAGCTGGGTCAACAGCAGAGAGGCATCGGAATTCCGCAATACACTGTCCACCATACCCAGTACATGCTTGCGCAGGGTGGTGACATCAAGCGACTGACCCGAACGAAGGGCCTGCATGACATTGCGCAGTTCACTACAAACCTGCTGATGTAGCGCCTGTGCAGTGATCAGCTCATCTTCTACCACGGTTTCATGGATCACCGGTACCACCCGGAATTCGGATTTTTCTTCCGGTTTGTCGCGCAGAAGTTTGTCAAAGTAACCAGCGGTATAGTTGCAGCGCTCTATGTCGACAAACACAAACTCACAGTGTTTTCGTAGACGGGCAATGTCAGCACCACCCTTGAGTAAAAGACCCTGAAACATGAAGTCGGTTTCAGTCCATGGTCGATCCAGACTTGACACATACATGCCAGGTTTCAGGTGTTGTACGTAAACTTTTTTTTCAATCAATGGCTAACGTCCATTGTTTCGGAACAGGGCAGGTGATAGTCCTGCCTGGTGATAACACGTGGTGGTAAGTATCAAGGTTGTTGTGTCGTCTGCCTCAACTGTAATGCCCGTAATTATAGACCGATTCCACCGAAGGTGGGAATCAACCTAAGATTGCCTTTCGCCAGGTAGAAAAAATAGCCGAAAGGCGCTGGAAAAAAACGGAATCCTGACGTGTATCGGTGTAGAATCTCACCTTTCGTGTTATGGGTAGCGTTTCAGATTTAGGCTGTTATTTATTTTTTCCGCCATCTTCATCAGGTATTAAATCGTAACGATTACCTCACAGAGAAAGGTATTACTCGTTTAGTCCATGAGCTCAAGCAACCGGCCAGGGCAGTATCTGTATGCTTGAAGAGACAATGGGCACAACGACTGTGGACCCCAGCCAGGCATGTCCGTGGTGACCGGTCTAGATACCATGAAAAAACACAAGGTTTTTTAATTTGCATAAGTATTAGTTGGGCCCGTCTGTTATACCGAACCGGCATGTTTTATAGTGGCGCTGACTTTTGTCAGCCACTTTGAATATTCCGGTGAGCTGCTCAGTCGGGATACGATTATCTAACGAATAATAAAAAATTCTATTGGTGATAGCAGTATGGCATTACCGGGTTTGTACAATTACTGGATTGTGATTGTATTGATGATGACGGGTTTTTATATCGTCATTACGCAGGGCAATCTGATCAAAAAAATTGTGGGGCTGAATATCTTCCAGGTCTCTGTCTTTGTGCTGTACATCACCATGGGAAAGGCTACCGATGGTACTGCCCCGATCCTGGCAGAAGGCATTGAGGTCTATTCGAATCCACTGCCCCATGTGCTGATCCTCACCGCAATTGTAGTCGGGATTGCTACTACCGCACTTGGACTAGCGTTGGTGATTCGTATTCATCGTGCCTATGGAAGTATTGAAGAAGAGCAGATCCAGGCACAGGAAACTAAACAATGATGCAGCAGTTGCCGGCACTCCTGGTGCTGATACCCCTGATCCTGGCGCCCCTCTGTTTCCTGTTTCGCAATGCCAGGTTAGCATGGTTCCTGTCTGTTCTTGGTGGGCTGGCCAGTCTGGTGGTGGCGATACTGTTGTTCGAACAGATCCAGCAGGTACAGGAGATTCGCTACAACATTGGTGGCTGGGAGATGCCACTGGGGATTGAGTATCGGATTGATTCGTTCTCGGCCTTTATCCTGCTGGTGATTACCGGCACCTTCTTTCTTGTTTCTGCCGCCTCCATGCGTAGCATGGAGCGCGAAATAGTCGAGGATCGGCTGTACATATTCTATGCCGCATGGCTACTCAATTACTGTGGCTTGCTGGGTATACTGATTACCGGTGACCTGTTTAATCTGTTCGTGTTTATCGAGATCAGTTCCTTGTCTTCGTATGCGATGATTGCCCTGGGCAGGAACCGCAAGGCGTTGATGGCCGCGTTCAGATATCTGATTCAGGGGACTATCGGGGCAACCTTTATCCTGATTGGTGTGGGTCTGATGTACGCGATGACCGGCACACTGAATATGCAGGATCTGGCTAGTCGACTTCCCGAGGTGGCAGGGTCGCGAACTATCTATGCCGCATTTGCCTTTTTTACCGTAGGTGTTGCGCTAAAACTGGCACTGTTCCCACTGCATCAGTGGTTACCTGATGCCTATGCCTACGCGCCCTCGACAGTGTCTGCATTTCTCGCTGCAAGTACCACCAAGGTATTCGCCTATGTGATGTTTCGCGGTATCTATTCAATCTATGGGATGACCTTCATCTCGCAGTATCAACATCTGGAACTGATCCTGATCACGATCGCCATGATCGCCGCCTTCGCCGGATCTGCGGTGTCTATCTTCCAGACCAACATTAAACGGCTGCTGGCCTGGTCCAGTGTTGCCCAGATCGGTTACATTGCGGTGGGTGCAAGCTTTTTTACATCCGGGGGCCTGGCCGCAGGCATCCTACACATGTTCAATCACGCCTTGATCAAGTGCACCCTGTTCCTCGCCGTAGCCGGCGTGATTTATCGTACCGGTAGTGTCTGGATCGATGATATGCGCGGTCTGGGTAAGAGCATGCCCTGGACCATGTCGGCCTTCACCCTGTCCGGTCTGTCACTGATTGGTGTCCCCCTGACTGCCGGGTTCATCAGTAAATGGTATCTCATTAGCGCTGCGCTTGATGCCGGTTACTGGCCCGTGGCGGTATTGATTCTGATCACCTCATTAATGGCGGTTGTCTACCTGGGCCGCGTGTTTGAGACGATCTGGCTACAGGAGCCTGATCAGGCCGTGAAGTCACCCTTACGTGAAACGGAAGCACCCATGTCCTTGTTGATCCCGCTCTGGTTGCTGGTGATCGCCAATCTGTATTTTGGTATCGATGCCAGCCTGACCGGTAGTACCGTAGAACATACCGCCAACCAATTGATAATGAACTCGCCATGAATACGCAATTGGCAATGATGATGACGATCCTGGTACCGATTATCGGTGCGGTGCTGATCCGTCTGTGTAGCGCACGACCCAATCTGCGTGAGGCGATGACTCTGCTTACGGCATTGCTGTTGCTGGTCTGTGTGGGAAGTCTGTTACCAGCAGTGCTGGATGGTCATCAGCCCGAACTGCTATTGCTCGAAACGATCCCCGGTCTGCCACTGTTTTTTAAACTGGAACCGCTGGGGATGATCTTTGCGCTGGTTGCATCGAGTCTCTGGATCGTTAATTCGGTGTATTCCATCGGTTATATGCGCAGTAATAATGAACATCACCAGACGCGATTCTACATATGTTTCGCGGTGGCACTGGCGAGCAGTATGGGTATCGCACTGGCGGGCAACATGTTTACCCTGTTCGTGTTTTACGAGGTGCTGACACTTTCGACCTACCCCCTGGTGATCCACAAAGGTACACCTGAGGCCAAACGCGCGGGGCGTACCTATCTGGGGATCCTGATGGGTACCTCCATCGGCTTTTTGTTGCTGGCAGTGTTATGGACCTGGTCGGTCAGTGGTACGCTGGATTTTCAAGCTGGAGGGATTCTTGCGGGCAACATCCAGGGTCCTGCCGTGGCATTGCTGCTGTTCCTGTACATGTATGGGCTGGGTAAGGCGGCATTGATGCCTATCCATCGCTGGCTGCCTGCGGCAATGGTCGCACCAACTCCGGTGAGTGCACTGTTGCATGCGGTAGCCGTGGTCAAGGCGGGCGTGTTCAGTGTGGTCAAGGTAGTGGTCTACATTTTTGGCTTGGATCTGTTGAACTCGGTCAGTGCCAGCCAGTGGTTGCTGTACATGGCCAGCTTCACGGTATTGACTGCCTCAGTAATCGCACTGCGGCAGGATAATCTGAAACGGCGCCTGGCCTATTCGACCATCAGTCAGCTTGGCTATGTGGTACTTGCCTGTGCCGTACTCGCACCACTCTCGATAATCGGGGCCGGTCTGCATATCGTGGCCCATGCCTTTGGCAAGATCACCCTGTTTTTTGCTGCCGGTGCGATCTACACCGCTGCACACAAGACACAGGTGAGTGAGCTGGACGGGATAGGACGCGCCATGCCCTGGACCATGACGGCCTTTGCCATTGGTAGTCTATCGATGATCGGTCTACCTCCCACTGCCGGTTTTATCAGTAAGTGGTATATGTTGCTCGGGGCACTGAGTGTCGATCAATATATTGCAGTGGCAGTAATGGTGATCAGTACCTTATTGAATGCGGGTTATTTCCTGCCCATCGTGTATCGGGCATTTTTCAAACCTGCCGATCAGAGCCATCCCCATGGCGAGGCCCCCCTGTCGATGGTGGTGGCGCTGTCTTTCACTGCCGCCATGACGGTTTTGATCTTTCTGTTTCCCCAGACCGTGTTATCACTTGCACAACAGATCGTGGAGTTGAACTAATGAAACTGCACTGGTTATATCGTAGCGAAAATCACCGCAAACTCTGGATTGGCGGTGGCTGCATCCTGTTGCTGTGTGTGCTGGCTGAATTACTGCTGGAGCGGCATGCCCATTTCGGTATTGACGGCTGGTTTGGCTTCCAGGCCCTGTATGGTTTTGTTACCTGTGTGGCGATGGTGGTGCTGGCAAAATTACTGGGGGTTCTGATAAAGCGTCAGGATGATTACTATGATGATTGAACATCTGCATCCGGCTATTCCATTGCTGCTCGCTGCATTGCTGTTGCCTTCCCTACAGGGCACGCTGCGAAATGCCGTGTTGTTGGCTGCTCCTGTCATAGGGCTATGGTTGTTATGGCAACTTTCGGATGGCCTGCTTCTGCAGACGGGGTTTCTAGACTATACCCTGACCATCATACGTGCCGATAATCTATCCCGGATGTTTGCCACGGTGTTCCTGATCATGACCTTCACTGGTGGTCTGTTTGCATGTCGCCAGGCCTCGGTGGTGGAGTTGTGTGCGGCCCTGATCTATGCGGCGGCTGCGATCGGTGCAGTACTGGCGGGTGACCTGATCACACTGTTTGTCTGCTGGGAACTGATGGCGATTGGATCGACCCTGGTGATCTGGTCGGCCAATAGTCAGGACTCGTGGCGGGCCGGTATGCGTTATGTGCTGATACATCTACTGGGTGGTGTGTTGCTGATGGCCGGGATTGCGGCACACATGCAACAGACGGGCAGTCTGCAGTTTGAGGCCATGCAACTGGATGGCCTGGCCAGTTACCTGATGCTGGCAGGTTTTCTGTTGAATGCCGCCGCGCCACCTTTCTCCGCCTGGCTGGCAGATGCCTATCCCGAGGCCTCTCCAAGCGGCGCGGTGTTTCTCTCGGCCTTCACCACCAAGACCGCGGTGTATGTCCTGCTACGCGGGTTCCCTGGTAATGAGATCCTGATCGTGATTGGTCTGTATATGATTTTTTACGGCATCATCTATGCCCTGCTGGAAAATGATATGCGTCGTATCCTCGCCTATAGCATTGTTAACCAGGTGGGCTTCATGGTCTGCGCGGCTGGAATCGGCACCGAGATGGCAATTAATGGTGCATCGGCACATGCCTTCACGCATATCATTTACAAGGCACTATTGCTGATGTCGGCGGGTTCGGTGCTGTACATGACAGGCAAACGCAAGTGTACCGACCTGGGCGGGCTATTCCAGTCAATGCCACTGACGGCTTGCTGCGGGATTATCGGTGCGCTGGCGATCTCCGCTTTTCCCCTGACCTCTGGTTTTGTAAGCAAGTCGATGATTACCCAGGCCTCAGCCGATGAACACATGCTGATCACCTGGTTCCTGTTACAGGCAGCCTCCGCCGGGGTGTTCCTGCACGCCGGGATCAAGTTCCCATGGTTTGTCTTCTTCCAGAAGGACTCAGGTCTGCGTCCACCGGATCCGCCCTGGAATATGCGGCTGGCGATGATCCTGTTTGCCGCCCTGTGCATCCTCATCGGCCTGTTCCCGGGGCCCTTGTATTCGATGCTGCCTTACGCGGTGAATTACGAGGCCTATACCGGTGAACATGTGGTAATGCAGTTGCAACTGTTGTTATTCGCCGGCCTGGCATTCTTCGTGGTGTTGCCGATGATGCGTCGCACCCTGACTATCAGTCTGGATTTTGACTGGTTCTACCGTCGGTTTTTCCCTTTCCTGCTGAACGGTATTTCAACCGTCATCAGTCGGTGTGATCAGAACATGCGTGCCAGCAGTCTGTCGTTAGTGAGCCGCTCACTCGCGGTCTTTTCTCAGTTGTTTGGGGAACGTAGTGGCCTGGCGCTGAATAGTTCGACAGGTATTTCGATGTTGTGGGTAATGATATTTCTGGGAGT
>JBFIID010000038.1:0-12580 GCA_041601415.1 Gammaproteobacteria bacterium | reverse complement strand
TCGACCCTGACCACGGTGCTGGTGTTTTTGCCCGTAGCATTTGTGGCGCAGGAAGCCGGGCAATTGTATTCCGATATTGCCATCGCGATTTCGGCGGCGATCATGGCCTCAATGCTGGTGGCGATTACGGTGGTGCCGACCGCCGCCGCCCGGCTTCAGTTCTCGCCGCCAGAGCGTGATTCCATCGGCAATGGAAAAATCAGTGCCCATCATTTCGGTCTGGCCTGTCGCCGGATTACCCTGATATTTGTGCATGGTTTACTCGCCACCGGTCTACGTCGTGTGATCTGTATTCTGCTTACCTGTGTGGTGAGTGCCGCCGTGATTTATAAACTCACGCCGCCGGCGGAGTACCTACCTGAGGGCGAAGAACCCAAGGTCTTCGCCAATATGAATGCGCCGCCGGGTTATAACCTGTCTGCGATGCAGAACATTGCTGATGAGATCGAGGCCTGGTTTCTACCCTTCCTGAATGCGGATCCAGCGCAGTTTGATCGCGGCGATGCGCCGGTGCCGGCGCTGAAATACATCATCTTTCGCGTCGCGCCCGATCGGGTTCGGATCATTGCAGAGCCGGTTGATAGCCGACATGTCGATGTCCTGCTGGATGCGATTACGAAGAAGTACAGGGAGTATCCCGGTATGCGAGCATTCGCTACGCGTGGATCAATCATTACCAGCAATGATGGCGGCACCCGCAGCATCAATCTGGATATCGCAGGCCCCAGTCTGGAGCAAATCTATGACGTCGCCCTGACGGCCTACCGCCGGGCAGAAACCGTGTTTAACAATCCACGCATCCAGACCCGGCCGTCGTCGCTGGCACTGGCGCAGCCGATGGTGGAAATACGTCCCAACTGGGATCGGCTCGCAGAGCTGGGGATGAATGCCGAGAGTCTGGGCTTTACGGTTTCCGCGTTGACCGACGGCAGTTATGTCGACGAGTTTTTTCTACAGGACGACAAGATCGATATCTATCTCTATAGCAGCGCCGGGCAAAATGCATCGCTGGATATCATCGGGCAGCTTCCGGTCTATACCCCAACGGGGGCGGTGTTGCCGTTGTCGGCACTGGCTGACATTGTGGAAACCGTCGATACCAGTACCGTGCGCCGTGTGGGAGGTCGTCGCACGGTGACCCTGAATATCATTCCACCGCGCAATATCCCGCTGGAAACCGGCGTCGAGATAGTGCGCGAGGATGTGGTTAAGTTCATGACGGAGCGCGGTCAGGTACCGTCGGATATCAATATCTCCATTTCCGGTGCCGCCGATCAGCTGGACGCAACACGTGATGCACTCAGCAGCAATTATCTGGTGGCGTTGCTGATTATCTATTTGCTGCTGGTTGCGATCTTCCACCACTGGGGTTATCCGCTGTTAATTATGACCTCGATCCCGCTGGGGATTGCGGGTGGCATCGTTGGCCTGTGGTTGCTCAATGCCATAGGAGCCGTACTGCCAGAGTTCGGTATGGCGACGATTATTCAGCCCTTCGATATGATTTCCATGCTGGGCTTTCTGATCTTGATGGGCACGGTGGTGAACAACCCGATCCTGATCGTGCACCGCGCGGTGAGCAATATGAAGGAAGCCGGGATGGATGCCCTGCATGCGGTGCAGGAGGCAGTGGATGCGCGACTACGCCCCATCGCCATGTCGACCATAACCACGATCTGTGGTCTGGCACCGCTGGTCTTGATCCCGGGGGCAGGCACCGAACTTTATCGCGGTGTCGGTGCGATAGTGATGTTTGGCATCATCGGAGCAGCTATAGTTACCCTGACCATGTTACCCGCCCTGACGGTGACGGTTCTGAAAATGGTGGAGAAATAATCGCGTACACATAACACGGTCGTTGCACATAACAGAGGCAGAAGAAATGCGTATATACCTGCTCGGTTTCATTGCGAAGAAGATAGCTTGTGGGCTATTTATTCTGTTCCTGTTGCTGTTTCAACCGGTCTCTGCAGAGACTTACCGTTGTGCGAATAACGAACTGATCCAGGTCAGGGCAGAAAACGACAGTATGATGAATGACATCTGTCTGGCCTCCGATAAGGCCCTGCACTTTTTGGATAACTATCAATTAGAGCCAAAACGCGTCATCGTGATTGAGCTTATAGATACCCTGATCAACTCGCATGGTTATCTTGCGTATGGGAGTTATGATCGACAACGTGATGTTATCCGGCTCTTATCATTGCCAGCCGTTTTGAACAGTACCGAGTCTGCCGAGATGTACGGACAGCCGTTTGATCAGGAACATTATCAGGGTGCGATCGCCCATGAGATCGCCCATGCAATATTTCATCACAATGCAAAAAATGTTGAAGGCCAGCTCACCAATGTGGGACAGGAGTACCTCGCTCACTCAACCCAGTTAGGCGTGCTGTCGGCAGAGCGGCGACAACAGATAATTCACTCACATGATATTGGTCCGTGGGAATCGGGAGACTCAATCAGCGATGTTTATATGGGTTTGAATCCGACAGGCTTCGCGATTAAATCCTATCTGCATCTAAGCCGTCTGGAACAACCTCGAAAGTTCGTGAAGTTGTTACTTAATCACAACTGGTTTTACGTCTCGGTGCCGTAGATACCGGAAAGATTATCTTTGTTCAGGCTCCACGACTATTTCCTCGTCTTCCGGCAACATTTCCAGCGCGGTAGGTGTGGTGCGTACCATGGGGACAAAATGCACGGCACTGTCGGTTGGGCTGTCCTTCTGCTGCTGGCGTATTTTCCAGAGCGTAAATAATGCCAGGCTGAACTGAATAATCGCAAAATATAAGGGCAGTGCGTTGTGATCAATGAGTGCCATTAACTGACCGGCAATGGCTGGACCTACTGCGGCTCCGATGGCATGCATCAGTAACAGTGCACTACAACCGGCGAGAATATTCTTTGTTTCAAGATGATCATTCAGATGCGCAATCGCCAGCGGGTAGACGGCAAAGGCGAGACCTCCGTACACGGCAATTGCCAGCATCAGCCGTTTGTCACCCTGCGGAATGAACACCAGTAGCAGGGCAGCAAGCCCGGCACATACCGCGACTAAGGCGAGAACCTTGCGCCGGTCGTGACTATCGGAATAACGCCCCAGAGGATATTGCAGCGCGGCCCCGCCGAGGATCGCGCAACTCATAAAATTCGCCACGTTATGGCTGTCAAAACCCACACGACCGGCATACACCGCAGCCATCCCCCAGAATGCTCCCATTGAGAGTCCCGAGAGTGCGCCACCCGCTACCGCGACCGGTGCCGTCTTATACAGAGATCTGAAACTCAGGCGGGTTATATCGTTGACAATCGGTTGCGAGAGTCGGGTCCAGGTCACCGGAACCAGACTGATGCTGATTAGCATTGCCGAGATTGCAAACAGGGTAAAGGCCGCCGGAGAATCGAGACGCAACAATTGTTGGGCGATGGTCAGTGAGACCAGGTTGACGATCATATACACCGCAAATACTCGCCCGCGTTGTAGCGAAGGTGTTTGTGAGCTTAACCAGCTTTCGATCACCGTATAGAGAATCACCAGCATTGAACCGGTCATGATACGCAATGCCATCCAGACGTAGGGATTTACAAACAGTTCGTGTAGCAAAACCGAGCAGGAGACGACTGCGGCACAGAAGGCAAAGCTGCGAATATGACCAATGCGATGGATCAGTGGCAGGGCAATGAAAGTACCGACGATAAAACCAATGAAGTAGCCTGACATGATGAAGCCCATGGTGTTGTCGGCGTAAGCTTCAAGGCCGCCACGCAGGGCAAGCAGGGTATTCAACAGGCCACTACCCAGCAGTAACAGGGAAACCCCTGCGAGTAGCGCACCAATTGGAATAATCAGAGGGAGCATGTGATGTCCTGTCCGAAAGCGATTGAAACATCAGTGGACAGACGACGCTGGTGATCCACAGAGCGAAGTTTAATAATAACGCGAGCGTAGGCAAAAGCTCAAAAGCTTCGAGTCGCTATCCTACTGAACGTCGACCACCACGCGTGTTCTTCCCAGGTTACGTATATCTTCAATGATCATATACAGACAGGGCACAATCAGCAGGGTGATGGCCGTCGCGAAGATAATGCCATAGCCCAGCGAGATCGCCATTGGGATCATGAAGCGCGCCTGACGCGAGGTCTCGAAGATCATGGGTGCCAGGCCGCCAAAGGTGGTCAGGGTGGTGAGCAGGATAGGGCGGAAACGGCGTAAGGCCGAGGCATTGATAGCCTGTATCGCATGCTGTCCCTTCTCGCGCAGACGATTGGCATATTCCACCATGATCAGCGAGTCATTGATCACCACACCCGACAGGGCAATGATGCCCATCATGCTGATGATGCTGATGCTATAGCCCATGATCATATGTCCGATCACCGCACCAACGATACCGAACGGAATCGCAGACATGATGATCGCCGGTTGCAGGTAACTACTGAGCGGGATAGCGAGCAATGAGTAGAGCACGATCATAACCACCAGAAAACCATAGCCCAGCACCCTGAGTGAATCACGAAATTCTGCCTGACGACCTTCGAAACTGTAATTCAGACCGGGGTAATCCTGTTGTAATTGCGGCAGCACGTCGGACTTCAGACTGTTGATGATCTGCTCGCTCTGATCCTGCGGTTCAATGGCAGCGGTGACATTGATACTCCGTCGACCATCCTGGCGTGTGATCGAGGCGTAGGCCCGGCCCCTTGTGACGTCTGCAATTTCATACAGCGGTACATCGGTACCCGCCGGGGTACGGATCAATAGTTGTTCGATATCGTATTCACTGATGCGTTCTGACTCGGGTTTGCGTACCAGTACCTTCACCTCATTTCTTCCGCGTTGCTGACGCAGCGCATTGGCACCGTAGAAGGCATGACGGATCTGCTGTGCAACATCACGCGTAGTCAGGCCGAGGCTTCTGCCTTCGGGTTTAAGTTTGAAATCCAGTTGTTGTTTACCGTCGGAAAAACCGTCATCAATATCTTTTACAGAATCATATTCCGAGAGGATGTCTGCCAGCGCCTTGCCGGCGCGATCCAGTACGTGGATATCACGATGACTGAGTTCCAGGGTGAGTCCGGGGCCACGGCCCGGGCCACCGCGATCGGATTCGAAGCGCAGGATCTCAACGCCACTTACCGCACCCGTGCGTTCACGCCAGAGACGCTTCAGATCGCCGGTGGAGATCGGACGTATACCCGGTGGTGTTAGATACACCGTGACCTCGACAGTGTTTTCCGAAATGTCGGCGTAGATGCCTTCTGACAGTGTTTCGGCACCATTCTCTGCGGTAATTTCACTCGCAGAAGCGATTAACTGATCGCGGACTTCGATGACTTTTACGAGTGGACTGCCATAGGGCAGGGTGGCCGACGCAACCGCTCGATCCGACTCAACCTTGGGCATTAGTACCATGCCCATGCGGCCACTAATGACATAGGCCAGCAGGATCACAAGCAGGCCGATGCCGATTGCCAGGGTCAGGTACCGGGCACGCAGACAAACGGTCAGCAATGGCTCAAATATTTTATTCACAAAGTAATGAAAGCCGGCATTGAAACGTTCACGTCGGTGATGGAAAAAGCGTGTGATCGGGTAACGTGGTTTTGATTGCTTTGAGTAGGCCAGGTGCGCGGGCAGGATGAACAGTGCTTCGATCCAGGAAATGATAAAGACACTACCGACTACCAGCGGGATCACAAACCAGATCTTGCCAATGAATCCGGGCACAAATAGTAGCGGCGAAAAGGCGGCGATATTGGTCAGAATACTGAAACTTACCGGACTGGCAATATCCTGTGCGCCCTTGATCGCAGCGTCCAGAGGCGGCATACCCGATTGTCGATATTCGAAGATATTTTCACCTGCGACGATCGCGTCATCCACCACAATACCGAGAGAAATAATAAACGCGAACATCGAGATCATATTGATGCTGGCATTAAATATGGGAAGGAATAAGAACGCGCCGAGGAAGGATGTTGTGATCCCCATAGTGACCCAGAAGGCGAGTTTCAGGTCGAGAAAAATACCGAGTAAAACGGTGACCAGAAAAAGCCCAAGGAATGCATTCTTGAGTAACAGGTTCAGTCGTTGTCGATAGATGTCTGAGCGATCACGATTGACACTGACACTGATCCCCGGAGGAATTTCCTGTTGTACATTTCCCAGCATTGCATGAACGGCATCCGAAACCGAGATGGGCGTTTGATCAGCAATGCGGAATACCTCGATCTGAACCGATGGCAGACCGTTAAATGAGGCGAGTCGATTGGAGTCTTCGAAGCCCTCTCTGATGCTGGCGATGTCGGATAAGTTGACTTGTGTACCATTCGCTGTGGTGATGATCGGGATAGTCGCAAACTCGGTCGCCCAGTCCTTGCGCTCACGCAAACGCACAAGGATCTCACCGGCGTCGGTCTTGATACTGCCACCGGGTAATTCAATCGCCGTTTGTGCAATATGTCTGGCAACGCCATCGAGGGTCAGGCCGTAACTACGCAATTTTTCCTGCGCAATCTCGATATGGATTTCGTAATTGCGGGTGCCTGACATTTCCACCTGGGTGATGTCTGGCGATTGCAGCAGACTTTCGCGAACCTGCTCTGCTACTTCTCGTAATACCCATTCACTGGCGTCGCCGAAGAGCTGGATGGAGAGTACCGAGCGCCGCCGGGTTGAGAGGTTTATCTGGGGTTCTTCGGCATCCACCGGGAAGGTCAGAATCCGATCCACCGCCTGCTGGATGTCCTGGTAGACCTTCTGCTGTTCGATGCCGGTATCCAGATCCAGGATCAATCGTGCTGAACCTTCATTTGCGGTGGCTGTTATTTCGTCAATACCCTCAATGTCACGCACGGCTTCTTCCAGCACCAGCACGATGCCCTGTTCGACTTCTTCGGGTGAGGCGCCAGGGTAGGCGACGGAAATGGAAATGCTGTCGGTGGTAAATTCGGGAAACACCTCCTGCTTGATTTGCGTGGTCATCAACAAACCACCGATGATGAACAGTAACATCAGTAGATTGGACGGTACCCGGTTGTACACCATCCAGGCGATGGGGCCGCGGTGCCGGGGCGCCGGGGCTTCGTTATCTGTAGATGAGGTACTCATGGTTTTTCTACCGGAGCAGGTTCCTGTTCATTACTGCGCAGTGGCATGCCTGCTACTGCCGCAGACAGTGGTGTGCTGATCACGCGTTCCTGAGCATCCAGCCCCTGATTAATCAACACGTAGTCAGGACCCTGAAAGGTGATTTGCAGTGGGCGAATTTCCAGTTCGTTCTGTTCATTCAATAGCCACACGGTATCGCCATCGCGAACTAATTTCCGGTCGATGGCGATACTGTCATGTAATTCGACGCCCTCTATCTCGACGCGCAGGAAACTGTCCAGGATCAGTTGTGGTTGGTCATTGTTTTCAGCTTTAAGTGACATGGGATCATCGACCGTGACGAGTAACCTTGCGAGTCGGCCTTCGGGTTCCAGATCGGCGGCCAGACGAATCACGCGTCCGACGCGATAGACGCCCGTACCCCAGACATTCTGATTGTAAATACGCACCGCTGATCCGAGCTCCCGACTGTTTTTCGGAATGCGTATCCATTTGAGTTTGTTTACCGGCAGGGTCAGTTCTATCCAGTACTGATCGGTACCACTCAGAACCGCAAGGTTACTCGAGGGCGTGACCTGCACACCAAGGTCGACATCACGTGAACGAACACGTGCATTAAATGGCGCACGGATCACTGTGCGTTCAAGGTTGAGTTTGCTCTGTTCCAGTGCGGACAGGGCCCGGTCAAGTTCGGCCTTTGCTGTTGCCAGCTGTGGTTTGCGCAACACCAGTGCGTGTTCTTTTTCATCTATCGTCTGGCCAAGTAATTCGAACTCGCGGCGCGCAATGTTCTGTTGTCCCTGTTCCAGTGCCAGGGCACTGCGCGCCATGTCGACATTGGCCTGTGCCTCACGCACGGCGAGTTCAAAGTCAGTGGGGTCGAGTTGCAGGATCAACTCATCACGACTGAAATAACCGCCGGGGACGAATTCCGGACTGACCTTCTGAATCAGTCCGCCAACGCGGGGTTTGAGATTGATCTGCAGGGCGGGCTTCACCACGCCCATGGCCTCAATTCTGAGCGTGCGAGTCCTGGGCTCCAGTTGCACTACCTCCACCAGTGGTGCACTTCGTGGGGGCGGTACGCGTTTCGCTTTCGGTGAACTTTGCAGATAACTGTAGGCCAGCCAGCCAGCCGCCGCCAGTGCCAGTGCAGGTAACAGGAAATGCAGTAAAAAACTGCCCAGTAGACTTCCCTTCTGGGGCTGCGCGCTGGTGTTATCGGGCGTTGTACTATGCGTCATCTTTGGTTTTCTCTACAGCGGTGTCCTGCCAGCCTCGGGCAAGTGCCCGATACAGGGCGATACGGAATTCAATCAGATCACGCTGGGCGGTAATGCGCGAACGTTGCAATTCCTGATGGGTGAGTTGTGCATCCAGCACGCGCAGATAATCTTCCACGCCGTTATTGTAGTTGTCGCGAGTGCGTTGAATGATCTGTGTTGACAGTGTCAGCCGTGCGTCCAGGTTCTCGATGAAGCGCGTCTGATACTGCTCCTGTTGCAGCGCATTCTCGACTTCCTGCAGGGCGATCAGGATGCTCTGTCCGTAGTCATTTACGCGTTCTTTTAGCAATGCCTGTTGTTCGAGCACGGCCGCCTCTCGGCTACCTGCATCAAACAGCGGGCTGACCAGGTTAGCCACCACACTGCCCAGCCATTGTTCAAAAATATCGCCGATGGTGTCACTGCTGGTGCGCAGACTGGCTGACAGGGTCAGACGGGGATATTGATTCGCCAGCGCTGCTGCCAGGCGCTGATTCGCTGCCTGCACGCGCAACAGGGCCTGTTGAATATCAGGGCGTTGCTGAATCAGACTGGCCGGTAGTCCGGTCTCCGGTAAGGCAGGCAAGGCCCGAAACTGGTTCGCGATCGGTAGCGACTGGCTGCCGGGTGCGACACCCTGCAATACCGCCAGACTGTGTTCCAGAACCCTGGCGGCGGATTGGGCGCTGAGAATTTCACCCTGCCGGGTTTCTACCAGTTGGCGTTGCTGCAACACATCTGTGGCATTGACCCTGCCCTGCTTAAAACGGAATTCGATTAATGCCAGGGTTTGCTGATTATTCGCCAGTTGTTGATTGAGTAATGCAATCTGTGCCTGCTGTTCCACATAGCGATACCAGGTGGTGGCCAGCTCGGCGCTGAGTGAAATCCTGGCCGCTCTATAGGCATCTTTACTGGCCAGAGCCTCCAGTCCGACGGCATCGGCGGTGGACTGCAGGCGGCCCCAGAGATCCAGCTCGTAGGCGGCCGCCAGACCGAGGGAATAATTACGTGCATCGGTCAGGTTGCGTGTACCCTCGGTGGCACTGATGGAACCCTCGACATCCAGGCTGGGACTCAGTGCGGCACCGGCCTGTGTCGCCACTGCACGTGCCTGAAGCAGCCGCTGCCAGACGCTGTTTAGTTCCAGATTAGACCGCAACGCGTTCTGCATGAGCTGATTGAGGGCATCATCCTCGAGTTCACGCCACCATTCGGAAGCGAGCCTGGCTTCACCTCTGATGGAGAATGTCTCGGGCAGTTGCACCGGGCTTGAGGTGTCCTGATCGGGCAGATGAATACACGCCGTCAGGAACAGACAGGTCAGTGGAACAAGGACGAAACGTAGGGATGTCATGGGGTTGAAGTAGTGAGTCCGCAGTGTTTGATCAAATTGGCTGAAGTTATGAACTCCAGTGTGACACTCATTATGCATCAAAATTCAGTCCACCGAGTTGACAATGATATCCATGTTCACAAGTGCCCAAGGGCCTTCGGGTCGTGTACAATCCTGACTTTTTTATACATCAATAAACTGTGCATATAAGCGCAGTTTGCCTGGAGGCAATGTTGGAACAATTCAAGGGAACCACCATCCTGTCAGTTAGGCGTAATGGCTGTGTGGTTATCGGTGGTGACGGACAGGTATCACAGGGTGACACGGTGCTGAAGGGCAACGCACGCAAGGTTCGCTCGCTTTACAACGGTGAAGTGCTGGCGGGTTTTGCAGGCAGTACGGCCGATGCCTTTACCCTGTTTGAGAGATTTGAGGCCAAACTGCAGGCACACCACGGACATCTGTTGCGTTCTGCGGTGGAACTGGCCAAGGACTGGCGTACTGATCGCGCACTGCGTCGTCTGGAGGCCTTGCTTCTGGTGGCTGATCGCACGGCATCGCTGATGATCACGGGTAATGGTGATGTTATCGAGCCCGAAGAAGATCTGATGGCGATTGGATCAGGAGGCGCCTATGCTCGCTCAGCAGCACGAGCTCTGCTGGAAAATACCGAACTGGACGCACGCAGCATCGTCGAGAAGGGGCTTTTAATCGCAGCAGATATCTGTGTGTACACCAATACCAACCTTACCCTTGAAGAGCTGCAGGAATAACAGGAAACGTTTCAATCATGACCGCTTTGACGCCAAAACAGATCGTTACCGAACTGGACAAGCATATTATTGGGCAGGATGCCGCCAAGCGGGCGGTGGCGATTGCCCTGCGTAACCGTTGGCGCCGTAGTCAGGTCGATGTATCGCTACGCAACGAGATTACACCTAAAAACATCCTGATGATCGGTCCCACCGGGGTGGGTAAGACGGAGATTGCTCGCCGCCTGGCACGGCTCGCGAATGCGCCGTTCATCAAGATTGAAGCGACCAAGTTTACCGAGGTTGGCTATGTAGGTCGCGATGTGGAATCGATAATCCGCGATCTGGTCGATGTGTCGGTGAAACTGACGCGTGAGCAGGCGATGGAAAAGGTCAGGCAAAAGGCCGAAGATGCGGCCGAAGATAAAGTGCTGGATATATTGCTGCCACCAACGCGTCGTTTTGGTGATGAGGGTGAACAGGATATCAGCGAAGAACAAAGTACAACGCGTCAGCGCTTTCGTAAGATGTTGCGTGAAGGCAAGCTCGACGATAAGGAAATCGAAGTGAAACTGGCAGCCCCATCCGTTGGGGTCGAGATTATGGCTCCCCCCGGAATGGAAGAAATGACCAACCAGTTACAGGGTCTGTTCCAGAATATGGGGGGTGGAAAAACCACCAACCGTCGACTGAAGATTCCCGAGGCACTGAAACATCTGGTGGAGGAAGAGGCCGGCAAGCTGGTGGATGAAGACGAAATCAAATCTCTGGCGGTTGAAAACGTCGAACAGAATGGCATTGTCTTTCTTGACGAACTGGACAAGGTTGCACGACGTTCCGAACACAGTGGTCCCGATGTCTCACGTGAAGGTGTGCAGCGAGATCTGTTGCCGTTGGTGGAAGGCTGCACGGTATCGACCAAGTTCGGCTCGGTGAAGACCGACCATGTGCTGTTCATTGCATCGGGTGCCTTTCATCTTTCCAAACCCTCGGATCTGATCCCTGAGCTTCAGGGGCGTTTGCCGAATCGGGTCGAGCTCGATGCACTGGTCACCGAAGATTTTGTGCGCATTCTGACCGAGCCTGACGCCTCATTAACCGAACAATATATTGCCCTGATGGCCACCGAAGGGGTTACGCTGAGGTTCGACAGTGAGGCGATAGTACGCATTGCCGAAGTGGCCTATCAGGTAAATGAAAAGACCGAAAATATTGGCGCGCGGCGTTTGCACACGGTGATGGAGCGACTGCTGGAAAGCCTCTCTTACGAGGCCGGATCCGAAGCGGATACGACGGTTGAGGTGACTGCCGCCTACGTGGATGAACACCTGAGTGAACTGGCCGGTGATGAAGACCTGGCACGCTACATTCTGTAATCTGGCAGTGACACATAGACGAAATGACAACGAACACAACAGGCAGGCAGAACAAAATGACACGTCCGACACTTACAGAAATTAATCTGGACCAGAAGGCCAGGGTTCTGGCGCTGGACTACGATGATGGTCAGCATTACGAATTAAGCTGTGAATACCTGCGTGTTTATTCTCCGTCTGCAGAAGTGAAAGGCCATGGGCCTGGTCAGGAAGTGCTGCAAACAGGTAAGGAACAGGTGGGTATTGCTGACATTGAACCGGTGGGCAATTATGCTATCAAGCTGGTTTTTGATGACGGACATAACACGGGTCTGTATTCCTGGGACTATCTCTATGAACTCTGCACCGGCATGGAAGAATACTGGCAGGGCTATCTACAGGCTCTGGCTGATGCCGGTTATCAACGGAAAGAACTGTGACAGAAAAATTCACCCATTTTGGTTATAGCGAGGTTCCGGTTGAGGAAAAGGCCGGTAAGGTAGAGCGCGTGTTCACCTCCGTAGCGGAGCGCTACGACATTATGAATGACCTGATGTCCATGGGTGTGCACCGTGTCTGGAAACACTATGCGATTGAGGCAGCGTGCTTGCGTGCAGGCGAACAGGTGCTGGACGTTGCGGGTGGAACCGGAGACCTGACTGCGCGGATCGCGAAAAAAGTCGGTGACACGGGGCATGTGACCCTGACCGATATCAATGCCGCGATGATCGGCGTGGGGCGTGACCGCCTGCTGGATC
>JBFIID010000037.1:0-12691 GCA_041601415.1 Gammaproteobacteria bacterium | reverse complement strand
GGGATTCGCGGCATATTGCATGCACGCCTGTACACGCATGCCTGGATCAGCCTGCTGGCCCTGGCCTATATCGCGCATGGTGCGGTAGAGGCCTATAGCAGTCCCGAGCAGCGCTGGCTGGCCATGACCGAACTTGCTCTGGGTGTTGGGCTGACACTCGGTGCAGGTTTTTTCGTAAAATACCGTGCTGCTGAATTACGCCAGCAACAGGACAACGAAGACGCCTAACCCAGCAGGGTTTTGACGAAAGGAATGGTCACCTTACGCTGAGCCACCAGAGACGCCTGATCGAGTCTCTCCAGAATCCCGAACAGGCTCTTCATATCGCGTGGACAACGCCGCAGAAGATATTCACCGACCTCCGTACTGAGATCGAAACCCCGCTGCTCTGAGCGCTGTTGCAGGGCACGTATCATCTCTCCCTCTGACAGCGCATGGAGCTGTAGAACCAGCCCCCAGGAGAGCCTCGACTTTAGATCGTTCAATTCGATAGCCAGACCGGTAGGTGCTACATCTGCCGCCATCAGCAAGCGCGTCTGACTATCACGCAGGCGGTTGTACAGGTGAAACAGGGCCTGTTCCCAGTCACTGTCACCACAGATGCTGTGCACATCATCCAGACACACCAGATCCAGTTCTTCCAGCCCATCCAGCATCTCAGGAGAAAGCGTCTGGTGCTGTTTGAGGGGCAGGTAGGCCGCCAGCTGTCCCGTGCTCGAGACTTGTTCGCAGGCTGCCTGTAATAAATGGCTCTTGCCGGTACCACTTCGCCCCCACAGAAATACGGGCGCGCGATCCTCATCGGCTATCAGGCGACGCACCGCAAGGCTGCTCTGTTGATCGGCACCGCAGACAAACTCATCCAGCGAGATGCGATCAAAACGGCTAAATTGCAGCGGAATCTGTTTATCTTGCATCATCGATACTAGGGGGTATAAAAGTCACTATTGAGGTATAGCTGATGGGTATGCCGTAGCAGTACGACAATCACGGCGGCTACCGGCAGCGCCAGTAGTACACCGAAAAAGCCGAATAGTTGCCCGCCGGCCATCACTGCAAAGATCACGGCCACCGGATGCAGTCCAATGCGATCACCAACCAGCAAGGGTGACAGCACCATGCCTTCCAGCGCCTGCCCAACACCGAACACCATCGCTACATAGACCACATGAATCACATCATGGAACTGCATCACCGCCGCAAACCCGGCTACCACGATGCCAACGACGAAGCCCAGATAGGGCACAAAACTGACCAGCCCGGCCAGCATGCCGATCAGGAGCGCCAGATCCAGTCCGACAATCCAGAGTCCCAGAATATAGATGCTGCTCAGCGCCAGCATCACCAGTAGCTGGCCTCGCATAAATTCAGCCAGCACCGCATCACATTCCCGGCTTAATTTAGCGATGGTCGGCTCTCGGTTACGCGGCAGCAGGTCACGAATATGTGCGACCATATGATCCCAGTCACGCAGCAGATAAAAACTGACCACCGGGATCAGGGTTATGGTCACCAGCCAGCCGATTAACACCTGTCCCGATGAAGAGATTGTTTTTACCAACTGTCCCAGCACATTCCCCACCTGTTGCCAGTGACCGCTGATGGCCTTGCGAATCAGTTCCGGATCAATACCCTGTATATCCACCCCGAATGACTCGGAGAGCCGGGGTAACAGGGCCTCGTTCATCCATTGCAGGGCAAGGGGGATCTTATCGATCAGAATCAGGATCTGATTCTGTAGCATCGGCACCAGCACCAGTAAGAGTACCAGCCCCATCAACAACAGCAGGGAGAACACGATCAACACACCGACCGTGCGCGATAATTTTTTTGCCTCCAGCCGATCGACCAGTGGGTCACCCAGATAGGAAAGCAGCGCGGCAATCAGAAACGGTGTGAGTACCGGGGCGAGCAGATACAACAACCAGCCGGTCAGGAAAACGCCGGCCAGAATTAACCATTTTTGCGAATCACTGATCAATGCTCGATCACTCTGGGCATTAGTCGGAAGCGCTGTGGGGTCAGTGGCGACAGGGTTCTGCCCAATGCGATGGTCTGCGACACGGCCTGCGCCCCGCCATGGGCCTCTACATAGAAGGTGGCTGTTTGCGTATCCAGCTGCTTCACCTCAACCCGTGTCACTGCGTCCAGCGAGGACAGATACTGTTGCACACGAGCGTAGTCATCCACTGATGTGATGTTCTCTACCAGCAACTGCCAGCCAGATTTTCCAAACAGACTGGCACTGGCGAAGCGTGCAGCAAGACTATCTGCGACACCGTTAGTACCCTCCTCGATGACCTGTTCTACCAGATCAGACTCGGTAAGCCACGACTGAGAATCCTGCTCAACCTGTAACTGCCACTCCGCTTCCCACAGGCCAACCGGGCTCTGTTTCAGAACGCCCCCCAGAATCGCCTCGGCGCCATAGCGATGTGAGGCCTCAGCGAGAACCTGCCCGTTGACCAGCACATCCTGCACACCAACACGTGTCATGTCTTCCGCATCCAGACGAGGAAATACTAACGGGATACCTCGGCGGTCAAAGTGCCGTTGCAGTACCAGACCCAGTTCGGATTCCGCCTCGACAAATGAGCGCGCGCCCTGCTGATCAAGCACCAGCCAGACCAGCGCCGATGGTCGCGTGCTGCCCCAGACCGGTAAACCCAACTGGCGGATATCACGTTCGAGTGAGTTTTGGTCAAATTGCACGGCGAGAGTAAGTTGTTCCGGCTGATCCAGCGGTTTGTCGTAACTATACTGCTGCACATATCGCTGGGCATTTTTAAACAGACTCTCAACACCGGTGCTATTCCCCGCGTTTCGATCGCCGGTTAACCTGACCAGTACCAGACGCAGGGCGGTAACAATACCCTTTGCGCGCGTACTGACCTGCCTGTCGGTGACAGGCACCTCCATTTTATACAAACCGGTAACGTTGCCTGCCAGGGAAATCTGACTGAAAAACAGGCCCGACAGGCATGATATGAGAATTAATTTTTTCATGGTCGAAACGCTATGCGAGGCCCCGATATAAGTCAAGCGAGCAACCGTGCACCAGGACTCTCTGCAGACATTCAATCTACTCTTTTTAGACATACAGGCATTGCGGAGCAATGCTCTGATAGCTACCATAGCGGCCGTGAACAAAGACAACAAAACCAGCCTCAGCTATCGCGATGCCGGTGTCGATATCGACAGCGGTAATCAACTCGTCGAAAACATTAAACCTGTGGCCGCCAGAACGCGGCGACCGGGGGTTATGCAGGGTCTTGGGGGCTTCGGTGCCCTGTTTGATCTGGCCGCAACGGGCTATAAAAACCCGGTGCTGGTTTCCGGCACCGATGGTGTCGGCACCAAACTCAAGCTCGCCATCCAGTTGGGTCGCTATGACACTATCGGCATCGATCTGGTTGCCATGTGTGTTAACGATCTGCTCGTACAGGGTGCAGAACCCCTGTTCTTCCTTGATTACTATGCCAGCGGCGCTTTGAAAACCGATATCGCAACGGATGTGATTACCGGTATTGGCGCAGGTTGCGAACTGGCCGGTGCCGCACTGATTGGAGGTGAAACCGCTGAGATGCCCGATATGTATGCCAGTGATGACTTCGATCTGGCCGGTTTCTGTGTTGGCGTGGTGGAAAAAGATCAGATAATCGACGGGACTCAGGTTAGCGCCGGCAACAGCCTGATTGCGCTGGGTTCATCCGGCCCGCATTCAAATGGCTATTCCCTGGTACGCAAGATCATCGAACACAGTGGCAGTTCACTGAATGATGCCTTTGAGGGAAGCACCCTGGGCGAGGTGCTGTTGCGACCAACACGCATTTATGTAAAGAACATACTGGCACTTCTACAGCAGTGTCGGGTTCTAAGCATGTCCCATATCACCGGTGGTGGTCTGCTGGAAAATATCCCCCGGGTCATCCCCGCTGACTGTAAGGCCATCATCGATACCGCCAGCTGGCAGGTACCCGCTATCTTCGAGTGGCTACAAAGGCAGGGTAATGTAGAAAAAAATGAAATGTTCCGAACCTTCAACTGCGGCGTCGGAATGGTCCTGGTGGTTGCCCGGGAAGAGGCGGACATGGCGATCAAACAGCTCAATCAACTGGGTGAAAATGCGTGGTTGATTGGTCAGATAGAATCCCGCAGTACCGATGAGGCTGGCGTGATTCTTGTCTAACAGACACCCCTCACTTTAACCCTGCACTTCGGTATTTAAGTTTCGGAGATAGACTGACATCTATCTCCGAAAAACGTTTCAGCTAGCTAAGCTGCTCAGTGTTTCTTAACCGGTACCACCAGCACGGGCTTATCGCTGATGTGGATCAGCTTGCACACTGTAGAGCCCATCAGGCTTGAACCAAAACGGTCGTTGGTTTCGGTGCCCACAACGATCAGATCCACGTCTCTTGCCATCGCCTCTTTATTGATGATCTTCGCGGGCTGTCCCATCTCGACGATAACGCTTTCGACTATGTCTGAGTCTTCACCCAGCTCATCCATGTAAAAGGCCTCCAGGCGCTGCTGCATCTTGTCCAGGATCGTACGCAGTTCATTCTTTTCAAAATCCTCCGCCTGGTCTGGCATATACAGTTCCAGAACCGTACGACCGGTGTTACCCAGAGGTTCCGCAACATGCAACATGATGATTTTTGCCTCATATTGCTGGGCGAGGCTGACCGCCTGCCTGAACACTGGTCGCATATTTTTACCCAGATCAGTAGCGTACAGAATGGTCTTATATTTAGGGATGCTCATGGCTCTACTCTCACTTAATAATGTATGCCAGCATACTATCTTAATGTCGCTATTGGCCACTATAGCGCTGCTGGAAACGGTGCGTATCACTCGGGTTACTAAAGAACAGACGGTTTCTGCCGTGCACCGAGGGAAATCCGCCCCGTGCACATAAGCGCCTAATTTACATGGTTAATTTTTCGGCCGTTTTCCGCCATTTAACAGGGGTTTTCGCCCTCTTACGGACGTTGTGAGATAAGCATATCAGTGAACAGTTTATTGCCTGATTTTCGACCGGCCGAAGTAGCCTCTAATATAGCTGGGCAACTGAATGTTCTGCCTTAATTACGTGCGGTTTCTGTCTACACTCGTCACTGTTATCACTGCCCTTCGAATAATAATATCCCCTTTCACGAGACCACTTTTTCGATACTAAAACCTGTCCAAACAAAAGTCATTTGTTGATTGACGCCCGAACCGCAGAGAAGATCCCGCGCATAATCTGCATCTCGTTGTTGTCCAGTCCTGCCCGGTTGAAAAGACGCCGCAGACGTAGCATCAGTTTGCGTGGATTATCCGGATCATAGAAATCCAGTTCGATCATTGCCTGTTCCATCTGTGTATATAACGCTTCCATTTGTTCCAGTGTCGCGGCGGGGATCTGTTTGTCCTTATGCCCGGCGCGTGGACTGCTCTTGAGACCCTGCTCGCGTACCACAGCCTTTCTGTATTCATAACTCAGCACCTGTACGGCGGCGGCAAGGTTCAGTGAACTGAAGCTATCCTCGGTATTGATCGTCACCAGCAACTGACACATCGCCAGTTCGTCATTATTGAGGCCCGAGTGTTCGCGGCCAAACACCAGCGCCACTTCACCCACATGTTCCACCGCACGATGCGCACACTCATCTGGTTCAAGCAGAGGCCAGGGGATACGTCGCTGACGCGCGCTTGTGCCAATCACCAGTGAGCAATCGGCCAGCGCCTCCTGCAGGCTCTGACAGATATGTGCATTGGCCAGTATGTCATCTGCACCCGAGGCCCTGGCAGTGGCCTCGGCACAGGGGAACTGGCCAGGATTTACCAGACTCAGGCGTGACAGCCCCATGGTTTTCATAGCACGGGCAGCGGCGCCAATATTGCCGGGGTGACTGGTTTCAACCAGCACGATACGCAGTTTCTCAAACAAAGAGGTTTCCATGCCGGCATTTTAACCCTGTTTATGGGTTACAATGTCGCACTTTTTTTCTGGGGACTGACAAACAGTGGCACCGATGTTAAACATCGCCATCCGGGCGGCACGTAAGGCAGGGGATCTGATCTCCCGGCATATGATGGATTTGCACCGACTGGAGGTCATGACCAAGGGCGCCAACGATTTTGTCACCCGCGTTGACGAAATGGCCGAAGAGGCCATTATCGAGACAATTCACGCGGCCTACCCGGATCACAGCATTCTCGCTGAAGAGAGTGGCGCACAGGGCGACAGCCCCTATCAGTGGATCATCGACCCGCTGGATGGCACCACTAATTATCTGCATGGTCACCCCCAGTTCGCCGTCTCAATCGCGGTCAAGCATCAGAGCCAGCTGGAACACGCGGTGGTCTATGATCCGATGCGTCAGGAATTATTTACTGCGTCTCGGGGTTCGGGTACACAATTGAATAACCGCAGGGTTCGGGTCAGCAAGCTAAATCGTCTGGATGGTGCACTGCTGGGTACCGGCTTTCCGATACGTCGCCCTGATCAACTGGACAAATATCTGGAAACCTTCAAGGCCGTGTTTCCACGTGCCTCGGGGATCCGCCGTGCGGGGGCTGCATCACTGGATCTGGCCTGGGTGGCAGCGGGACGACTGGATGGTTTCTGGGAAATGCATCTGCAACCCTGGGACATCGCCGCAGGCGCACTGTTGATACAGGAAGCAGGAGGTCTGGTCGGTGATATGCAGGGTGGTAGCCAGCATCTGGAAAAAGGCAGTGTCGTGGCGGCTAATCCGAAACTGTTCAAGGAACTGCTTAAAGCTGTGGCTATCCGCTAAACCTCTTAGCTAACTCACGTCTCTGGTTCAGCCTGCGCCCCAACTAGCCATATAAGCCCACCGGGCAGACTGGCAATCAGAACCACAATGCCGAATGCTACAGAAAGGCTGAAGGCCTGTTCCTGACTGATATCCACAAGACCCAGCATCACAATCATTGCGCCTTCACGAACCCCCCAACCGGCAAACGAGACAGGGATAATGGTCGCCAAAATCGCTGGCGGAACCAGCAGCAGGCTATGCAGCAAACTCAAGTTGATATTCATCCCTCTTGCCAGGAAATACACCGTAAGGGCGAACAGTAGCTGGCTAAGCAGGGATGGTATCTGCAATTTCAGCATCAGCAAGGGAGCAAGTAGAATCCGGCGGCTATCTTTCGCCAGCGGTCTGAGTGTTTCAATTTTATTTTTCAAACCCGGCAGACGATCACACACCATCAGCGCTGCGCTTAACAGCAGCACTGCAGACACCGCAAAGATATTCACCCCTGTGATCAGCGGGTTGCTGCTGAGTGAAAAAATGAGTGGGAGTGCGATGATGACCATAATAGAAAGACTCAGTGTAGCGATCACCCGATCCAGCAATAAGCCGTTCAGGGCCTTCCCGATGGGTATACCTGTCTTTCTCAGATACCAGAGCCTCACCACATCACCCCCCACAGAACTGGGGAAAAACTGATTAAAAAACACCCCGATATATACCAGCCTGAAGGCCAGAGATGAATGTATTGTCGTGCGGCTGGTTTGCAGGATCATTAACCAACGCCAACTGGCCAGAACGATACTCACAATAATGGCCCCTACTGCAAGTAATAACATCAGGGGGGCATCCAGAAATAATCTTTGACTATAATCAGCCAGCCCCTGCCTGGGGAAAAACCAGTAGATCAAGCCGACAGAAATCACACATTTCACTGAAGCTGTGAGCCATGCACGGGTTTTCATCAGCGACTTTTATCAGGACTATGCTGCGTGATTTGAGTTTCGGCGTCGGGTGGCAGAACACCTTTATCTGTTCTGGTATGTAATTGATCAGGCGACCCGCGACTCAATGTCAGGATCCTCATCTGACTGATCTGATCAGCAATCAGCCCCATCACGCCCAGAACCAGACCGGTGTTAATCATCAGTGCGGCCGCAACCGGGAAGCCCCTCCCTGCCCAGAGAGCCATGCCCAGACCATACAGGAGACCAGTGACCATCAAACCCAGTCCGGCGCGCATGAAGACCCGCATTGGCGCAAATAAGGTAATCACCCGTAACAACAGCACAAATGCTTCAAAGCCATCCGAGAGCGCGACCTTGCTGCTACCGCTTCTGGGATTTAGTGTTACCTCCTGAAATGCAAAAGGATAACGTCGTTCAATCATGATCACCGTTGAGGTCAGACTGGCGCTATAACCATCCGGTAGTAACATCAGGTAAGGTGTGATCACATCGCGACGAAAAACCCTCAAACCACAATTGAGATCAGTGCCCGCACGGACCTTGAGTAAACGCCCGGTTAGCCTGATCAGATATTTTCCGACACCACGCACGAGGTTTATAGAATTAGGCCGCTTGCCTAACACGGCGGCGAGATTTTCTGACTGGATCCGTTGCAGCATGATCTGCAGATCCTCTGCTCGATGTTCATTATCAGCATCGAACCAGGCAATGAACTGACCTCTGGCAACCAGCATGCCCGCCTTCAGCGAGGCACCATAACCGCGATTAAAAGGCTGTTTCAGTAAACGTACATTGTGCTGAAATGATGCAACAACGCGCGCGGTATTATCCGTACTACCATCATCAACCACGATGATTTCCACATCCGGCAGCGTGGTAGTCAATTGCTCAAGCGTTTTGCTGATGCCGTGCTCTTCATTAAAGGCGGGTATCACAACACTCAACAGGACGTGATGTTCATCGTTATTCATTTGATACATCCAGTTCTTTTTTCCAGGTGGCAAATGTTAGCAGGCACCAGAGACCGTAACCATGATTGCTCCGGGCATCTCGGTGTTCCCGCCACAGGCTGCGAACCACATCGGGTTTAAGATATGGCTCTAGCCGTTCAACCTCCTTATCCAGCAAGGTATCACAGAGATTCTTTAAACCGCCGCGCAGAAGGCGCGCAACCGGCGCATTAAAGCCACGTTTTTTTCCCTGCCAGATCCCCGCTGGTGCCCCAAGCTGCTGTAGGTAGCGCCGCAATAATTTTTTATCCGGACCGAGTATGCTAGTGAGTAGACCGGTATCCAGACTTCCCGCAAAATCCATGATGCGCCGATCCAGGAAGGGAACACGAACTTCCAGCCCATGTGCCATGCTCATCGCATCGACTTTCATTAACATATCGGACGGCAGGTAATAGCGTTGATCTGCCAGCATACATCGCTCCAGCAGGGTCTCCGCGTTGTTATTCAGCGCCTCAATATACGGTTGATGGACATTCATTTCGGCACAGGTTTGATTGACCACATCACTGCACAGGGACTGGATCGTCGCCTGAGTCATCAAACCACGCCAGTATGCATGAGCCCCTCCCCGAGGGGCTGAAAGTCCATGCAAAAAACGTTTGAACACTTCTTTTCTGGGCAGCCGAGTTTCATCATGACTGGAAGACAGTGAAACACCAGCAGCACAACGTGCTAGTAGCTGGTCTGCAAAAACACACTGCAGCAACCCGGCGATACGACTGGCGCGGTAAGTAGGATAACCGGCAAAGAACTCATCAGCACCGTCTCCAGATAAAACCACCTTAACCTGCTGGCTGATTTTCTGGTTCAGCTGATAGACCGCAAACGCGCTTGAATCCGCTAATTGTCCGTCGAAGCCTCTCACCACTGCGCGAAAAACTGTCTCTGCATCCTGTTCTTCATCGATCTGAACAACCTCATGCCGAGCCTGAACCGAAGCGACAACTTGTTTTGCCAGATCCAGTTCGTCATAACTCTGATCAGAGAAACTTGCGGTAAACACCGGCAGCTCTCTTTTATCCGCGGCGGTAAGCGTCACCAGACTACTATCAATTCCACCACTCTGCTGAATACCCACAGGCACATCACTGACCAGCATTTGTTGATTAACCCGCCCCCACAGTGAAGCAAACTCTTCCAGTGCCAGCGACATGTCTCGAATAACGGGGCGCCTCGTCGGCTGCCAGAAGCGATGCTCCTGTATTTGATCCCGACTATAGGTTCTGAACACACCCGGTGGGATCTGGCTCACTGACTTGAGCAGAGTCCTGTCGGGGGCCACATACCCCTGCGCCAGGAATACCGGCAATGCCGTCTCGTCTATTACCCGCAGTTGTTCCGGGTCTCGTAGCAGTGCCTTTACTTCACTACCAAAGCGGATTGTGTCTGCGCTTTCGCTGACGAAAAGTGGCTTTATACCCACCCCATCTCGGGCAAGAATCAACGTCTGATTGCGCTGATCCCAGAGTGCAATGGCAAACATGCCTTCCAGTCGGGAAAACATCCGGGTACCCCAGGCAAGATACGCGGCGGGAATAATCTCCGTATCAGACTGGGTCACAAACCTGTATTGATAGTCTTCTGCCAACTCCTTGCGCAATTCTCTGTCGTTATAGATTTCGCCATTGAAGACCACCTGAATTACGCCACTTGTATCCGCCATTGGCTGATTGGCGCTGTCACGTATATCTCGAATAGAGAGTCTTCGGTGCGCAAGTCCAATGTTCCCATTGACCCAGACGCCGCTGGCATCTGGACCACGGTGACTCAAGGTTTCATTCATTGCGGCCATTAGCGCTCTATCAATGCTTCGCCCCTGACGCTGGAAAATCCCGCTTAATCCGCACATGTGAACTTACTCCAGCGCATCCATAACTATTCCACGTTTTTGTAAATACAGCTTGCAGTTATTAACCTCGGGCTCTGTCGCATGCAGGTAAACGTAAAGACTCAGGTGATGATGGGGTAGCGGGAAATAACGCAGTTCCACGCGCTTAAAAAAATGTTTCACCAGCGCTATGATTTCCGGTGCGTTGTTTATATGTTCGTGTTGCATACAGGTTTTGTAGGACAAACCCGTGCGAACCCGATACGAGAGACCGGTGGTGGTGCGCCAGCCCAGTCCCCAGAGAAAACCGCCCTCGCTGGGGATCCCTGCCTGAAATGCACCGCCCGGTTCGAGCAGGCATGCTGATATTGCGAGCGTCAGGGGCAGTTCCTCCAGATGCTCTAGAACCGCAACAGAAATAATTCGCTGATAACACAGCGTGTCAGGTACATCACAAATATCGGTGTAGGCCGTGCGAACTCTCTCACGATGAGGGCTATCTTCATAAAGCAGGGTAAAAGGCTCAATGATGTCGTAAGACGTTTCCTTCTCATAAGGCATATGATTCAGTGTGCCTGCGCCTATTTCCAGAATACTTCCGTTGCTTGCCTGACCTGCTACCTGGCGATGCATCCATGACTCCACACGTTGGGAGAGATTCTGAACGGGGTTCTGTCCGCTACGATTATCCTTATATTCCTGCTCGTAGATGTCCTGATAAACAGGTGGCAATTGTGGCCGTATTCTTGGAAAATCATTTAGTAAGCGATCTATATTCATGTTTTTTTATCGCCAGTAGTCGTCATTAATCAGACCGTATCACGTCAGCCGCAACATCGAGACCGCGATAGAACATGAAGGCCATAGCCAGCACCAATTACAGTCTGTTCCTCGGTTATCTAGTAATCTGTGGCTTTTATTTTATGTGGGGCTGGTCACCTGAAATCACTCACTTTGGAGGTGATAGCGCAGGTTATATGCTGGCGGCTAGTTTTTACTCACCTTATCATGAATTGACCCCGGTCATCGCAGAATACAGTCAGCAGATTATTTACCCACCCCTGTTTCCCCTGATGCTTGCGTTCACCACTGGCGGCACTAATATTCTGGCCGCGCATCTGCTCATCATCACATTTTTATGTGCGTCTATTCTGCTGATATATCTCTGGCTGAGATCAGAAGGCCAGTCCGCCAAGTTCGCCGCGGGTATCTGCCTGCTGTTTGCACTGATGACATCAACTCGCATGTTATCAATGTTTATCTGGACCGAAAATGTTTTTCTGTTCTTTAGCATCGGCAGTCTATTTGCCGTTAGCAAATCCCACCACTCGGAAACAAGTCACTACCTCTGGCTTGCCGTCGGTTTCGTCGTCTGTGCCACTTTAACCCGGGTGGCTGCTATTCCATTACTGGCAGCATTCGGCTTATACCTGCTCATTAACCGGCCTCGTCACTGGTTAGCTATGGGAATTATCGCGGCTCTTCCCATTCTGATCTGGATGATTGCAGGTTCACGTGGACAATCTGGAATCACCGGATATACCGATGTGTGGCGCGAACGCTACAATCTGGAATCTCTCGGTGTTTTGTCTACTCTTTTGATCAACCAGGTACAGGACTTTGCCTATTCCTGGCAGACCTCCTGGGTCAAGGAGCCCGGTTGGCGTCTGGACTCACTCATCGCCTCAGGATTCGGTTTACTATGCCTGGCAGGCTGGGTAGTGCGTCTGAAGGAAAAAAAATTTGACGCCATGTATGTGCTGGTTTATCTCCTGGTGCTAATGGCCTGGCATTCCAGCGACGAAATCTATCGCTACGCCTACGTGGTAAACCCGGTCTTTCTCGCCTATGGTTTCATGTTTATTGGCGTTATTCTGTCGCATAGCCAGGACTTAAAACGCAAAACCGAATTGATTCTATTCATATTACTGGTGATAGTAACTGCGCCTGCACTGTTGATAGAGATGCAAAGATTCAATATTGATTTACCAGACAATGTTGCTAAATATCGTCAGAACAGCTCGTGGTATATGATGAGAGATCCTGCCGATGCCATTCGTGAACGCTATAACTTTGCGGAACTGGCTGAACACCTGAAAACCATTGAACAACATG
>JBFIID010000036.1:0-12842 GCA_041601415.1 Gammaproteobacteria bacterium | reverse complement strand
CTGGCATCCGAGCCTGAGCAGGCACAGACAGAAAAGCAGATATGTTTTCACTGTGGTGAGCCTGTGCCTGTCGAGCTGTGTCTAAGCGTACAGATTCAGGGCGAACATCAGCCCATGTGTTGCATTGGTTGCCAGGCCGTCGCGCAAACTATCGTCGATAATGGTCTGGATGATTTTTATGCCTACCGGGATAGTCCCTCACGCACCGCTGCACAACCAGTACCCGAGGTGTTGCTGAAACTACAGGCCTACGATGATGCGAGTGTACAGGGGCATTTTGTGCAGCAGCTTGGGGGACACCTGCAGGAGGCATCGCTGGTGCTGGAAGGTATCGTCTGTCCGGCCTGTGTCTGGGTCAATGAACACAGCCTTTCGCGCCTGCCGGGGGTCGTTGATGTCAAGGTTAATTACGCTACACGACGCGCCCAGGTGCAGTGGGACGACAGTCGGATCCAGCTCAGTGACATCCTCCATTCAATCTACAAACTCGGATACGTTGCTCATCCTTACGACCCCAGTACCCGCCAGCAGATCGTAGAGCGAGAACGCAGGATCCTGCTGCGTCGCCTCGGGCTGGCAGCGGTAATGGGTATGCAGGTGATGATGATCTCGGTTGGACTCTATTTTGGTCACTGGTATGGGATCGAAGACTCCTTTCGTCGTTTTCTGAATGGTATCAACTGCCTGCTAACTCTGCCGGTGATGCTGTATTCCGCCCCCGCTTTTTTTGTGCCTGCCTGGCGAGACATCCGACATCTCAAGGTCGGCATGGATGTGCCCGTTTCGATTGCTATCCTGCTGGCCTTCACCGGAAGCCTCTGGTCGTTGTGGACTGATACCGGTGAGGTGTATTTTGATTCGGTGGTGATGTTTGTGTTTTTCCTGTTGCTCGGGCGTTCGCTTGAACTGGGGGCACGCAAAAAAGCCGGCGAGGCCACCGACAGTCTGGTGCAGATGTTGCCGGCCTGGGCAACCCGTCTGAAAACGCAGGGTCAGACCACAGAGCAGGAGACGGTGGCGGTCGCACGTCTGCAGGTGGGTGACAGGGTACTGGTGAAACCGGGTGAAACGATTCCTGTTGACGGCTGTATTGAGAGCGGTGAATCGAGTGTTGATGAATCCCTGTTGACCGGTGAATCCCTGCCTTTGGCACGTAAGCCGGGGATGCGTGTGGTGGGTGGCAGTACGAATATCGAGAGCCCTCTGGAAATACGTGTCGAGCATGTCGGTGAAAGCACCGTGCTGTCGCAGATTATGCGTCTGCTGGAGCGTGCACAAACGGGTAAACCGGCTATCACCGCCGTTACAGATCGAGTGGCCAGCTGGTTCGTAGCGGGCGTCCTGCTATTGGCCGGACTGACCGCATGGTACTGGGTGCAGCAGGGCAGTGCGGACTGGTTTTCCATCACCCTCTCGGTGTTGGTAGTGACCTGTCCCTGTGCACTTTCGCTGGCGGCACCTGCCGCGATCACCGTCGCCACCGGGGCGCTCATGCAGGCCGGTATCCTGCCTGCGCGTGCGCATGCGATCGAGACGCTCGCGGCGGCTACTCATTTTGTATTCGATAAGACGGGTACCCTGACCCGGGGTCGTCTTAGGGTAATAAAGACCGAGTTATTTTCAGATCTCACTGCCGCACAATCTCTGGCGATTGCTGCGGGGCTGGAGCAGCAATCCGAGCATCCCATTGCGAGAGCCATTCTGCAGGCCGCCGTCGATGTCCGATCCAGACAGCCCGTCGAAATAAAAAATTATCCCGGGCAGGGGGTGAAGGGACGGCTAGATGGGGATGAATGGTATCTGGGTACGGCTGACTTCATCCAGGAGAAAAGCGGGCATACGCCACCTGTATTGACGCAGACGGTAGGCACACAGGTGTTTCTCGCGGATCAATCCCGCGTGCATTGTGCCTTCTTGCTGGAAGACGAGGTTCGCGGTGATGCTGCCGGTCTCATTGCAGGGCTAAAACGGATGGGACGGAAGCTAATGATCCTGAGTGGTGATCATCCCGCCGCCGTACAGCACCTGGCGAATGAGTTGGATATAGATGACGCAAAGGCCTCGCTCAGACCGGAGGATAAGCTGAATGCCATACATGCCCTTCAGGCCGGGGGTGCGGTCGTTGCCATGACGGGGGATGGGATTAATGATGCGCCGGTACTGGCGGCGGCTCAGGTGTCTATTGCGATGGGGTCGGGCACTCAGGCAGCACGGGTTAATTCTGATCTGGTGCTGTTATCGGACAAACTCAGCAACCTGCAACTCGGTGTGCAGATCTGTGTCAATACGATGCGTACCATTCGGCAAAATATTAGCTGGGCGATTGGCTATAATGTGCTGGCCTTACCGGCGGCTGCGATGGGCTACATTGAACCCTGGATGGCGGCTATCGGTATGTCGCTCAGTTCGCTACTGGTGGTACTCAACGCATTACGTCTAAAACGGAAATAAGCCCGCTATATGAATATTATTTATTTATTGATTCCCCTCTCCCTGATCCTGGTGGCCCTTATCGTCTGGGTCTTTATGTGGGCGATTCGTAGCGGACAGTTTGATGATCTGGAGGGGCCTGCCCATCAGATTCTGATGGACCGGGATGAGTTTGATAACCGCAGTAGCTCGGACAGTGCTAGTGACGACAGTCAGGACGGAAGCAAAAGCTAAACAACAATCCGGCATTAATGATGATGTGAATGCTGCATGGAATCCGGTGTGCCGGGCTGTGAGGCATGATGCGCGTGGTCACTGGTATAGAGGTTATAGACATTCCATGCGGCAAAGCCAATCAGAATCAGACCCAGAACCCTGCGTACCGATGGTCTACGTAAAAAACCGGCACTGAAACCGGTGAATAGTCCCGCACCCATGACCGCAGGCAGAGTCCCCAGTCCGTACATAAACATATACATCGCGGCCTCGCGGGCGGTTCCCGCCGAGAGAGCAAAGATCAGCGCTGAATAGACCAGGCCGCAGGGCAGCCAGCCCCAGATCAGTCCGAAGGCATAGGCGTGTGCCGGGGATCGAACCGGGATCAGCCGCTTACCCAGGGGCTGTAACCGTTTCCATAATCCCGCACCGATCTTCTCCAGCTGATTCAGATGCGCTAACCAGCCGGCAATATAGAGGCCGAGAAAAAGCAGGATGATGGAGGAGAACCAGACCAGAAATAGATGACCGCTGCGCGGATCAATATAAGAAAACACAAAGGCACTACTGGCACCGACGATGACGCCGGCCAGTGTGTAACTGCTGATGCGGCCGAGATTGTATGCCAGGATGTAGAACGCGGTGAGGGCGCGATTCCTGCGTACCGACTCTGGCAGGTTGAGCGCCAGGGCAGCGATAATGCCACCACACATGCCCCAGCAATGCACCGCTGCAAACAGGCCAAGGGTGAAGGCCGCAAAGTAATTGATGTCTACTGGCACAGAATCCGCAGCTCAGGGTTGCGGTGAGATAAAACGGCCAAAGGCTCGACTACCATTTTCTGTGGCTATGGTTGTCACGGTTTCAAGACTCTCGGTATCGATTACAGTGACGTCACTACTGCCCCAGTTCGCCACATAAACGAAACGTCCATCGGGGGTAATGTCGATACCTTCCGGTGTTTCACCCACATCGATGGTGTCCAGTGTCTGTCCGCTCTCAAGTTCGATAACACTGATGTTGTCTTCGTCCTGATTAGTCACGAACAGGTGTTTGCCGTCCAGGGAGACAACGGCGCAGTAGGGCCAGTCACCGGTATCCAGGGTGTTGATGACAGTGCGAGTGACAGGATCGATCACCGAGATCGAATTACTGCGGACATTGACCGTATAAATATGTCCATTGCGCGGGTTTTCAGCCAGGCCAAAGGGGGCATCCCCGACGGAAATTTCTGCGACGGGTTTTAGAGTTTGTCGGTCAATCACCGTTATCGAGTCGCTGTCACGATTGGCGACATAAATAAATGTCTGCCTGCTATCGATCAGAACGCCCGCAGGCGATTGTCCGACGGCGATACTGGCGGTGACAGTTTCTGTCGTGGTTGAATAGACGCGTAGCCGGTGTTCATACCAGTCAGCAATGAAAAGATAGTTGCCATCTGCTGTGCTGGCGATGCCGACGGGACCTTTTCCGAACGATGCAGAAGTGATCACCTGATGTGTGCGCCGGTTAATTCGGCTGATATTGGTGCTTTCCGGGTTGCTTATATAAATGTCACCTTCGACACCGACGGCGACACCGGCCGGTCGATGGCCGACCTTTACCGTTTCGATCAGCTGATGTTGTGCGACGTCGATAATGCTGACGCTATCGGCTAGCTGATTAGTAATATAGGCGAACGGTTCGGCGCCGGCTGACAGGCTCAGTAGCAAAGAAAAAAAGAACCCGATGTACTGCTGTGAGCGCATCGGGTTCTTTTGCTTTTTACGGATAATCAAAGACACGCTGCAGTGCTTAGTTACCCTCAAGCTGTTTCTTTAGCTCGGCCAGACCCGCCTGGTAGACGGCTGTGATGGTGGCAACGGCCTCTTCGTCACCCAGACCTTCCGGGTACTTGGGGTCAACGTTATCGTAGTTCAACTGATAAACGCGATAGAACTTACCTGTCCATGTGACTTCGGTGCCGCCATCGACAGGGCTGAGTTTGAGTATCGACAGATAATTGTGAACCGGGACGGCCGGGACTTCGTATTTCTCACCTTTATATTCGACGGTTTTGACCGTATCCATCTCGATGATCTTGTATTTGACCATCATCTTTTTGGCATCGAGTTGTTTCAGTTCTTCGGTGATGGTCGGGCCATCTTCCTTGCCAAGCGTCAGAATGCGTTTTTTATCGCCATCAAGCTTGCTCGCATGCGCTACAGGTAACCACTTATCCACTGCCCCGAAATTTCCAACCATCTCCCATACCTTATCGGGTGCGGCGTTTATGGTAATTTTCTCAACCACCTTCTGACGCGAAGGGCCATGTGCAGATGCCAGTCCAGGGATCAGTAACAGCCCGACGATCAGCAGGCGCATAATTTTATTCATATTCTTCTCCATACTCTGTTTTTTATCTCGATGATTCCCGATCCACTCATGAATCCTTGCAATGACAGCGGGCGGTCGTTAAAGGTGTTGAACCGTAAATTATGACCCTGTGTAGCGTTCTGGGTTCAAATCCGTTGGCTAACTGGGCACCAATGGTAATGGCAGTGATCGTATTTGACCATACTACACAGGGCTGAGTGCAAAAAAATCTTATAGTTTTATCCGGAGGTAGAGCTGTTGAGCAGCCAATGCCGCTCTATTTAGAATAAAGTTCTTTCGAACTGTACAATTATCCATGATGAATTACAGAATCACCTTATTGCTCCTGTGTTTTCTCGGTCCTGCCCTGCCGGCGGCGGAAAAGGCTGTGCCTGTGCGTGAGCCACTGGTGATTCAAAGCGCCGATGGATCACGCCATACCCTGCAGGTAGAAGTGGTTGATACAGCAGAGACGCGTGCAAGGGGATTAATGTTTCGCACTCGTTTGCCAGCCAGTTCAGGTATGTTGTTTGATTACGGTAAATCAGATCGGGTGGCGATGTGGATGAAAAACACTCCGTTGTCGCTGGATATGGTTTTTATCCGGGACACTGGTGAAATATCAAAGATTCATAATAATGCAGTACCTCATTCATTGCAGAGAATCAATTCCGGGGAGCCCGTGCGTGCAAGCCTTGAGGTTAATGCAGGCACGTTGGAAAAACTCGGGATCAGGGAGGGGGATTTTATTCTTCACCCGATTTTCAGTGCAGAGATTAAGCCTTGATCTGCCTGTTTACTTTAAGGCTGCAAGACCTGCGGTAAATCCTTTCAACGAGAGGGGAACACTGATGGGCCGTCGTGCGCCATCATGGAAAATGATACGCGCCTGCATACCCTTCATAAACTGCTCCAGCATATTCTCTTTGAGTGAGATACCGGCGCGACAGCCGTTCACCTCGCAGCGTTCGATCTGAAAACGTTGTTCCTCATTATCATCGACCTGAATGCTGCCACCAGGGGGCAGCGAAATACTCAATGGCAGGGTGAACAGGGCAACGGGATGTTCTTCAGTGGGTAGATAACCAACTGCAACATGCAAAACCCGTTGACCACCTTCACGTAACACCAGACTCTGGAAGATATAACAGCGCGCTACAGATTCTTCCTCTTTATCTACACAACGAATGGTCCAGTCCTGAAAAGTCTTGCCATTTTCGGGTTGGGCGATTGCAGCGGGAGCACCAAACAGGTTGGCGAACATCAGAACTACGCAGACCACATATGCAGCGCGAAATGCTCGCTGCCCGGAGAGTCTGTCATGATGAATCAGCATTTATCAGATTCCCTTGCCGATGAGATAAGCATGTTATGAATGTACCGTACTTATGATCCTATTGAAAGATTGATTCATGTGCAGGGCCCTGCACTTTTTTGTCTGCCAGGCCACCAGTCAGGTACGCGAGGTTCTGCTACCCGGTCGTAATCGTCATAGGGTTTAATATCAATCACAGGTGTGCCATCAAAGGCATCCAGTTTTTTGACCGTCAGGGTATCGCCATTCAGTTCCAGTAATTCTGCTACCGCGAGTCCGACCGGGTTGGGGTGATTGCGTCCACGGCTGGCCAGACAGCCGCGTAGAGGTAAATCCTCTCGACCGCGCGGGTGCACAATGTTCTGATAATCCGCACGCCTGACCTGATGCATCCAGAACAATACAAATATATGTGAATACTCATCGAGTCCGGTGATAGCGTCGAGATATTCTGGCAGCATCTTAATCTGGCTGACCATGTTCCGCCGCTGAGACGGAATTCGCTCCGGGTCGGTGTCGGTGTGTATTGTGGCAATGGGTTTGATAGTGATTAATTCGGTCATTGGGAGTCCGTGACGAGTTGAATGGCATCGAAGTAGAGTTTTTGAGACTGGCTCAAATTATGGGTAAAAAACTGCAGCATCGCTATCTGATCCATGTCCATCAAGCGTGTCTTCGGTGCCGACTGAATGTCTGACAGTCGAATGCTGAATTCATTCCAGCCCGGTCTGATAGACACGCGTTGATTGTAGCGGTCGGAATATTCCTGATCAGTCCGCCGGTGCTCGCGATCATGAATCTTGATATAAAGATTGAGTATCCGACTCTCGGGGTTAAAGACTGAGAATTTCAGTGCGCTGAATCCACGCCAGTCCCTGATCAGGTAATTCATCGACAGTGTAGAGTATTGTTCACTGGCAAAATCGACCTGCAGGGCATAGTGACCCTCACGAACTGGCGTTGTCACCCGCTCACCCCGACTCCAGCGCAAGGCCTCGGTGGGCTGCTCCAGGTTTGACAGGATGGGAAACTGCTGTGTGGCCAGTTGGCGATCATACAGTCGTAATGCTGGAAAGAAAGAGTCATACAGAAACAGCATTAGAATCAGGCCAAGGCCACAGCGGCGTAGCCACACGTCAAACTGTTCTCGCTCAGGTTTCACTAAAAAGTTGATCAGCAATGCGCCCGCAAGATCGCGAATCACATCCATTAGACTGGGCTCGCGCAGAGTTAGTCCCTGAGCTAGCTCAATACCGGTGCCCAGAACGAGGGCGGATAACAGGACAATCAGGATTCGTCGTCGTACAGGGTATTGCTTGAGTTGCTGCAGGCCGAGTAACAGATAGGTAAGGGTGGCAAAACACAGCAGATGGCCGAGATTGGAAAACTCGCGCAGCAGATCACCGATACCATCAACGGGGAACTCGATGATTGACATGGGTAACAGCACTATCAGGCTCAGCCATAAGTATCTTCTGGCTGAGTACCCAGGTTTTATCGACGTGCTCACATTACCGCTTCCAGAATGAAAATAGCCGTGTGCAACATAGCTGCACACGGCTCCGCTTACAACAGACAGATAGTCAGGCCTGCATTTGCATAAGGAGATTGTTGATTGGCAGGGGTTTCTCGACGCCGTGACCCTGGGCATAGTCTACCCCGAGATTTTTCACGATCTTCAGGGTGTCATCATCAGGAATATTCTGGGCAATGGTCTGTAATCCAATGCGATGCCCCATATGATTGATCGAATCGACCATATTGCGTTCCATCTCGTCTTTCACAATATTGCTAATAAAATCGCCATCAATCTTTAGATAATCGACCTTAAGGTTTTTCAGGAAATTAAATGAGCTGGAAACGGCACCGAAATTATCCAGCGCAAAGCGACAGCCCTTATCACGTAGACGCTGGATAAACTGGTTGGCCTGCATGGGACTGGATAGATAACTGGCTTCCGAAATTTCAAAACAGAGCATCTCAGCAGGTACGTCGTTTTCCGACAGTAATTCAAGAATGAACTGCAGGAAACGATCATCGCACAGCGACTGGGCTGAGATGTTGATGGCGATAGAGTCCAGCCCCGCGAAACAGGGGTGTCGATAATGTATCGCGTTCATTGTGGTTTTCACTACCCAGCGATCTATCTGTGGCATCAGGCGATAACGCTCCGCCGTCGGGATAAAGTCTGCGGCGTTGATCAGAGAGCCATCTTCGCTCTTGAGACGCGTCAGAATCTCGCACTGACACTGTTCGCTGCGGTCTGCCTTGAGTGACTGAATGCGTTGCTGATGTAATTCAAATGAACTGTGTTCGAGGGCATATTGAATGTCCTGAATCATCCGCATTTCACCATTACGCTTAAGCATTTGTTGATCGTTGCTGCGGTAAATATGAATCCGGTTTCTACCCTGATCCTTGGCACTGTAGCAAGCACCGTCAGCCGCACTCAGTACATCATTGATATCCTGCCAGCTGTTATCGATTTCAACCAGACCGATGCTGACACCGACGCGTAGGGTTTTACCGTTCCACAGGAACCGGAAGTCCTCTACCAACTGTCGCAGGCCATCCGCAATCAGGCGCGCCTTGTCGAGGGAACAACTGTATAACAGCACACCAAATTCATCTCCGCCGATGCGTGCCAGGGTATCCGTGCCTCGCACATGCACACGCAATGCGGCGGAGAGCTTCTTCAAAAGTTCATCGCCAGCGGGATGACCGTAGCTGTCATTAACGATCTTGAATTGATCCAGATCCAGGTAACAAAGCACATGGTTGTATCCATCACGGCGTGCGCTATTGACCAGTTTTTCCAGTCGATTTTCAAATTCACGACGATTGATCAATCGCGTCAGCGTGTCATGCGTTGCCTGCCAGGAAATCTGTCGTGTGATATTTCGTTTTTCAGTGACATCACGAAAAATAAGAATCATACCGTGACGCTTGCCGGACTCATCTCGAATCGGCGATGCCATGCATTCCACGCCGTAATCGAGACCGTCCTTACGGGTTAGCACGGTATTTTCACGACTACAGCAGGGTGCACCTGTGTTCAGACATTCCATGATCGGATTAAAGTCTTCTGTGTCCTGACTATCGTCAGAGAGTTTGAATATATCCTCAATCTTGCGACTACGAACTTCGACTTCGGACCAGCCAGTTAGAATCTCGGCAACAGGGTTCATAAAAATTATCGTACCGCTTTCATCGGTGGAAATAATGCCTTCTCCCATTGATTGCAACATGCTGTACATGCGTTCCTTTTCGCGTTTCATGCTATGTCGTTGAGCGGCCATATCCCGGATGCGTTTTTTCAGACGGTTCTTGCTGGCGCAGGCTTCCTGATATTCATTCGACATGGCATCTGCCAGGCGCGAATAGATCGATGCGAGGCGAAATGATGAATGCAGAATGCTCGTGTAGTTCTTCGCCAGCAAGCCAAGGCCAATAAATATCAGGGCGCTCGATGAGTAGTACAGAGTCGCCTCTGTGTCGGCGTGGAGATATGTCCAGATACATAAAGGCAACAGCATGCCGGCAAGTACTGGCAGGTAGGTACTTAGAAGTGCTGCAAGCATGGGGATACTCGCCACGGCAAGGAAGAGCATGACAGCCAGCATCGACAATGCCTGCAGGGCATTTAATTCAGGCAGCATCATTAATGCGCCCACGCCCCAGGCGAGTCCGATACAGGTAACATTAAAGGTGAGTAGACGTCGCCAGAGTGGAATAGCAGCGGGTTTCGGTTCGGCCCGATTGAATAACTTCGTCAGGATAAACTCCAGCCCACAGGAAAGGGTGATGAACAGTAACCAGGGAAGAATCAGATAGGTCTGCACGTCATTCCAGATAACCACGGCGAGGCCGGTTGCGAACAGAATATTAAGACCGATGTGCATCGGGGCCTGGGAAAATAGCATCTGTACCAGGTCGGTTTCTTCACTTTGAGTCACAACCTCCAGTTTTTCAGCATCTTCCTCAAGAACATACTGACTGAAATCATTCATTGTGACCTGGTCGTCATTGCGTTGCGTAAGTGTTCGATTATTCATAACTGTTTCATTCTTGTTATTGAACAGAAAATTGAATGGCAAGTATTGATATCGAAACTGCAGTTGCATCCCTGACAAGTACAGTGATTCCAATAATCACCTGATGTTGTAGGGGCTACTCTAGTTTTGTACGCGCAGACCTTCCGTGAATCGCATCACACAAGGTTTCCCTATCGACGAGTAGAGGGGAAATTAGAGACGAAGGACACAGTATTGTGTGGCTTGAGTGTGATGTTGCGCACACTTGGTTAGGCGCAAAAGCAGAGAAAAAATGCGTCGAGTCTGGATTTTGCAATCCGCAGTGTTTTTGTCGGGATAAGCTGCGCGATAAATGTCAGCTCGTTGTAGTGTTTCTACAGGATGTCGTGAGGTAAAAAAAAGACCCGCATCAGGCGGGTCTTTTCAGATAGGTTGTTATCCGGTAATACTCAGACGATGCCCTTTTTACGCGCTGCAATTCGCATCCGCAGGGCGTTCAGTTTAATGAAGCCTTCGGCATCCTTCTGGTTATAGGAACCTGCATCGTCTTCAAAGGTTGCGATGTCTTCATCGAACAGACTATCGCTGGCGGACTGTCGGCCGGCCACATAGACATTACCCTTGTAGAGTTTAATGCGCACGGTACCGTTCACGGTTTCCTGTGACTTGTCGATCATTTCCTGCAGCATCAGACGCTCCGGGCTCCACCAGTAGCCGTTATATATGAGCTTGGCGTAACGTGGCATCAGGTCATCTTTGAGATGGCAGACTTCCCGATCCAGGGTCAGTGATTCGATGGCCCGGTGTGCCTTTAGCATGATGGTGCCACCAGGGGTTTCGTAGCAGCCACGAGATTTCATGCCGACGTAACGGTTTTCGACGATGTCGAGTCGACCAATACCGTTATCGCCCGCCAGCTTATTCAGTTCACGCAGCACGGTGGCCGGTGACATGCGTTCACCGTTAATAGCAACGATGTCACCCTTTTCATAATCCAGCTCGATATAGGTTGCGACATCAGGTGCGTTTTCAGGTGACACTGTCCAGCGCCACATGTCTTCTTCTGCTTCGTTCCAGGGGTCTTCCAGAACCCCACCTTCATAGGAGATGTGTAACAGGTTGGCGTCCATTGAGTAAGGGGATTTTTTACCCTGTTTCATTTCGACCGGAATGCCATGTGTCTCTGCGTAGGCCATCATACTTTCGCGTGAGTTTAGATCCCATTCGCGCCACGGGGCGATAATCTTGATATCGGGCTTCAGTGCATAGGCACCCAGTTCAAAACGCACCTGATCATTACCTTTACCGGTGGCGCCGTGGGAAATCGCATCGGCACCCGTCTCATTGACGATTTCGATCAGTCGTTTCGAGATCAGCGGGCGTGCGATGGAGGTCCCGAGCAGGTATTCACCTTCATAGACTGTATTGGCGCGGAACATGGGAAAGACGAAATCACGCACGAACTCTTCGGTCAGGTCATCTATATAGATCTCCTTGATGCCCATCGCCTCGGCCTTGCTGCGAGCGGGTTCGACCTCTTCTCCCTGACCGATATCGGCGGTAAAGGTCACCACCTCACATTGATAGGTGTCTTCAAGCCATTTCAGGATGACAGACGTATCGAGGCCACCAGAGTAGGCGAGAACGACTTTTTTAACCGCGTTGGAAGACATGCGAGGGCTCCAGATTTCAGCTGATTACAAGGCGCGACATTCTGCCTTTAAGCCCGGTGCTTGGCAAGAAACACGTCCAGATGTTCGAAGAAACCGGTGGGATTCTCCACATGGGGCCAGTGACCCGCACCCTCGACATAGTAAAGCTCGTGATCGGGGAACAGGGCCTTGATTGCAGGTTTATGCTCCTCACGGATATACACAGAGTCTGCGCCACCGACAAATAAACTGGGGCCTTCGTAGCAGATACCATCGGACTGGGCAGGGAAATCGGATAACTTGCCGATGCAGTCACCGATGACGGACAAATTTACCCGCCAGTCGAAAAAATCACCCTGTTTGCTCAGGTTCTGGAGCAGAAAGTGTCTGAGCGAAGGGGTCGGGATCCTGCTGGCTAGCCATTTGTCGGCCTCACCCCGGCTTCTGATGCTACCGACCGGCATTTTCTGCAGGGCATCAACAAGGCCCTCAAAGCCATGGTTGTAAGATACCGGTGCGATATCAACCACGGTCAGGGATCTAACCATCTCAGGGTAAATCAGTGACAGTACCATGCTGATCTTGCCACCCATGCTATGCCCCATGATATGGGCGCTGTCGATCTCGAGTTCGGACATCAGATGCTCAATATCATCGGCCATCAACTGGTAATTCATGTCTCCGACATGCGGTGAATCACCATGGTTACGCTGGTCAACGGTGATGACGCGAAAATCTCGCGCGAGCCGACGTGCAATACTTTGCCAGTTTCGGATGGAACCGAACAGGCCATGCAGTATGATAAGGGTCTCGTCTGTTTCGGACTCGGGTCCGAATTCG
>JBFIID010000035.1:0-12968 GCA_041601415.1 Gammaproteobacteria bacterium | reverse complement strand
TCGGCGTCGACCATTTCTTCAAACTCTTCGGTACCCCAGCCAGCGCGATAATCAAATAGCAGCCATTCTTCCATGCTCCAGTTCTCGGCTTCCGGGTTGTGCGGGAAAATACCGGGGTGGGCAATCGGGTAGCCGGGACCAAAGAAGGCATGGTTGGAGTGTTTGCGTTCGTCGTTCACCGTTTTACCGGCCAGGTCTGCTACCGGGCCAGTTGCGTAGCCACTCGGTACACCGGGTACCTTACCCATGTGACAGTCCTGACAGGTGGTGCCCTCTGCCCGTGCAGGCGAAGCGCGGTATTGATCCCAGACGACTTCGAGTTTAATGCCCAGATTGACTGCGACCTGATGACAGGAGACACAAAACTCAGATTGGGAGAGTTGCTCGAACTTGATACCTTTGGTGTGGATCTTGTTGCCACGTTCCTCAGCGTTGGTAGAGACACGGTAGGAGCCTTTTTCTGCGACCACCTTTTCGATGCCATCACCACCGATGGGGCCGTAGACAGGCTGATGGATATCACCGGGTTCAATCCGGCGTTCACCATTTGCCTTCGCATAGGCCGAGTTGACGCGGTGGCAGGTAATGCAGGTGACACCCTCACGAGAGACCTGGCTTCTTTCCCAGAGCGGCATTTCTCTCGGTTCCCCCAGCGTCGTGCCAACACTCATATGGCAGCGTACACAAAATGAGCTGATGGTTGGAGCCAGATCATTAATCTTTTGCTCGAACTTGTGGAACATCGGTGAGATGGCCGCATAAGCGTGGCTCGAACTGCTCCATTCATCATAGATCTGTTTATGGCAGTGTGCGCATTTGCTGGCGCTCGGATAGTCGCCACTGGCGTAAACTTCAGCATGCGGATCATCCGCTGCCTCGCCATCGGCCTGTTCCTGAGCGTCAGCATCGGCATCTGCCTCTGCGGCGAACACCGGGGTCGATAAGAGACCCAGCGTTAACAGACTCATTAAAAGAATAATTTTGATGTCGTGTAAGGGTTGTACCCCAAGATGTCCTTTATTCATGGCTGGTCTTTCTCTTTTCCTGGAAATCGATGTTAAATCCGGGTTTATGATGGTAAGTGTGGCATAACTGGCAGTCAAATCTAGCAATCTTGCTGCGATGACACTCGGTACAGGTATCTTTACTTATAGCGGAAAAACTACTCACAAACTGGTCGGCCTGAGGCGGAAAGTTTTCAAAGTAGGCCGTGTAGTCCGCCTCTGCATTCAGTTTGTGACAGGTCTTACAACCGGCATTACTGCCGAGAAGGTTGATATGAGGCGCATGGCTGTAACGCGTATAGGGTCGATTCGCCTGACCGACGTAACCCCATTGAATTTCGTGCTTGCCAGGTTGTATGACCGAGCTAACGACACCGGCCTGATGGCATTTTCCGCAGGCACCGGCGCCTTCTTCACGATCCAGTAAAAAGGAAAGCGCGTAGTTTGCACTGTCACGCAAGTTTTCATCATCAGTGCTGTTCAGGACGGCGACTATATAATCCACCCAGTCATGTATGACCTGATCCTCATGGCCTGAAATCAGGTAACTGATGGCCTGATCGCCATTGGCGTTTTCACCGGCCTTCCAGCCACGTAGCTTAATCTCGGTGCCGCCTTCGGGTTCATAGTCGTCACCTTCAGCCCAGGCGGTTGCGGCATTTCTGATGCTTTCTGAATTCATGCCCTTGAACAGGCGGGTGGTGAAATCAGACTGCCCCTGTTCGTCCAGCAGTTCACTGACAGGGTCAAAGCCCGATTCAGCGATCTTCTCCATTAACTCGGCACGTTTTTCACCGCCGATGTCCTCATCATCCGCATCGTCTTCATTCAGGCCTAGCAGCAGGCCACTGAGAGGGGTCAATGAATCGTAGGTCAGTAGTACAAACTCACGACCCCGGATCTGATCATCATGACAGTTGGCACAGACCTCTCTGTACGGACGCGGCTTGACTTCCCTGCTGGCTGTTTCTACCTGATGACAGGTGACACAGGCGTCACGCGCGCGTTCTCCAAATGCGCGGTCGCGCTTATCCAGCCACTTGTCCTCAACGAAATACTCACCGAGGTGTTTGTCGTGATTGAAGTAAATGGTGTTGGGTTCGGAGGATGGGAAATCGTCAGGGAAGGCCTTGTGGTTTTTCACGAACGAGGTGGTATTCGACTGATGGCAGTTAGAGCAGAGTGCATCCGAGACCTGTACCAGTGAAAAGTTATCTCCCTTGTGTTCGGTATGGCAGGTGTTACAGGTCGGGTTTGGTAAATCACTGCGGTCAGGGAATTCCGCGTTATGCGGTGCGGTGTTCGGCCCACCAAATTGATGACAGTTGAGACAGCCTTCTGTTTGATCGTGCGGGGTGAAAGCGGCCTGCAACCAGCTGAGGGCATCTTTGTCATGTACTGTATGGCAGGAGCCACAGCCTTCCTCCCGGGTAAATCCTGCATGCACACTGGATAACTGCCCGGCATCCATCGATAGGGGACTGAGTTTACCGTTCTCTCCGGTGGTCATCAGCGCGGCAATAGATGCAATCACGGTGACGACGGCGATCAGGCTGAATTGTTTCCGACGCTCACGCAGACGCGGTTTAGGCTGACATGCGACACGGGTGTTGGCACATTGCCCATCGGGTAATGGTCCCTGCACGCAAGGCCCGCCTGCATGTTTGGGGCGACGGCATTCATAGCGATCCCCTTTCCTGTAAGGGGTACATTCCGAGGTACCGCCACAGCCACCTTTCTGGTCTGGTCCCTGCCAGCAGGGTTTACGCCACATCTTGGCGCGGCCACACTGAAAGCTACAGTTGGGTCGCAGGTAGGAGTTGTTCTCGTGACTGTTGTCGTTAATATCTTTCATAGTGAGTAAACATTCACTAGCAACAGGTGCCAGAGTGACAGGAGAAACAGGGCAACCGATACCGGCACATGAAATAACAGCCAGAGTTTCATCATGCTCTGGATTGCAAAGTGGAAATCAATGCGGTTCTTTTTGCTGGCGAGATCGTTCAGTTTGTCCAGATATTCGCGTTCCGTGTCATTCAGATAGCGTCTGGCAGTGGAGATGTGCTGGTTCACCCAGTGGATGCCCTTGCGACCGCCGAGCAGGTGGTTGATGATGAAATGCGGTCGGCGAAAAAACCAGTCCAGTGTTTCTGTGTAATAGCGCGCCAGGGTGTCTGAGCGGGTCTCTTTGGTACATTCAAGGATCAGGCGTTCGGCTTCCTCCCGATAATCCGCAACAATGGCAGGCACTTCTTCGTAGATAACCTCGATGCCTGTTTGGGTTAACCAGCCAGGGTAAACACGCAGCACCATATAGCCATACAGGCCACTCAGACTCACCAGGTAGAAAATAATCGCAATAGCCTGTTCGTACAGGCCGCCAGGCCACAGGGTGCCGGTGTGTAACCAGAATAGTGCTATGACGAGAATGCCACTCGCGACGTGTAGTGGTGTCCACCAGCGCACCTTGAAGATCGGCAGCATCGACAGGCGTTTACGGATGTTGAAAATGATTAGAAATACCATAAAGCCAAACAGGGTGTAGCCTGTGACGTAGGCGGGATCACCCAGATGGTGTGCCAGATAAGTAGAAGAAAGGGCGGTCGCTACGAACAGGGCGACCATAATCCCAGCGAGGATGGCATAGGGAGCCCAGTTGCGTTGTTTAAGTAGAATTGCAGGTATGCTGGCCACGTTGCTTGCCTATCGCTCCGAGTGGGTTTTTAGAATCGTGCCCTTGCGGAAATCCATGCGTTCCAGAGCATCGTGAGGACAGGCCCTTACGCAGGCGGGGCCACTGGGTTGCTGCTGACATAAATCACACTTGGTGGCCTTCATGATCGGCTGGTGACTAGCGGGATCGAGAACCGGTCGGCCTTCCAGGTCCTTTATTTCCACCAGTTGAATATTCTCATAGGGACAGGAGTTGGCGCAGGTGCCACAACCGATGCAACTGTCATCGTTGATAATCACCATGCCGCCTTCTGTGCTGCGATGGATAGCACCCGTCGGGCAACCAATCATGCAGACCGGGTCGACACAATGCATACAGGCATTGGCAACCATGTAGCCACCATGGGATTTACCGTGTCGAATAAATCGTGGGTTGCCACCATGCCCTGTTGCACAGGCGCGCACACAGTCATCACAACGTACACACTTGTCGAGATTAATCAGCATCGTCTGGGTGCCGTTGATGAAGCGCTCACTGACCGCCCACTCAAGCAGTGAGTCACTGGCCAGAGGTCTGGCTGCAGCATCAACCAGTCTTTTCGTAGGCTCTTCCATAAAGGGGAAAATGACTTCCTGCAGAATATGGGCAGGGATGCGTAAAACATGCAGGTAACCCAGCGCCGATAGGGTCGTCTCGAGGGCTATTTCCTGGCCGTTTTTCCAGCTGTCGTAGAGTTCGTCAAGACCGAACTCGTCCTTCTCACGCAGGTAAGTCAGGGTTCGTGTGCCGTGGCCAACCTTCTTTGTGACGCGCGCGAAACCGGCGGCGATGAGTAACAGGCCGTCGGAATAATCACCTTCTCGGGCGACAATGGGTTCGGCATCGGTATTTAGCTGTGACTGGTTCTTGGATTGCTTGTAGGTTCGAAACCATTCAAAGCTGCCGTAGGTTTCGAACAGGGTATGGTCGGCGATTTCCTGAATTTTCTGCTCGTCCATATTTTTTAGCAGGGGATGTTCTATCAGTTGTTCCTTCAACATATTGTTGCGGTAACGTTCATCGATCAGGCGCCGCCAGCCTTCGTCGTATTTGCGAATATCACGCAGGCCCTGCCAGCGAATTTCGAGCAGTAATGCCTCGTTATGGGCAAACACAGAGGCGGTTCGCTGCGCGCGTCCGAGTGCTGCAATTTCACCGAAAATCGCGCCCGGACGCAGGCTGGCGGTTTCATATTCGTCTCGCAAGGGCGGCACTTCCTTTGCTTTCGCCGGGTCTACGATGGTGTTTTTGAAAAGCTTGTCGGCGTAACGAGAAGTGAGTAGTGAGGTGTTTTGAACAGTTGTTTCGGTGGTGCGAGTCGAGGTGTCTTTAAGGTTTGAGTAGCGTGACGTATCACGAGCCTCGGGAAATTTGCTGTTTTTCCAGATCTGCGAGATGGCGCCAAACAGGCCTTTCTTGCGGATTGAAGATCGTCCCAGCAATCGCGAGGGCAGCCCGGGTTTGATAACGATAGTCAGCTGGCCGGAAATCAGCAGGAACGCGGAATTACCGTAATCCCCTTCGCGAACAACGATTTCACCGGGCTTAAATCGCACCAGCCGGCAGTCATTCTGAATTATACCGGCGAGTTGTAGTGATGGAGGGAAGCGGGAACTATCGATTCCTGCAAACTCGGGACGTTCGAGAAGCATCTGAACATCCTGTTCCGTCATCGCTGGATCAAAAGGAGAGTCCCAGCGCTGGGGTCTATCCATTGTTGCTATGTTAGCCATATTCCCTCACCCAGTTGGCGACAGGTGCTTCGCCTGCGGCAAAGCACCTGTCTAATAGCATTACTTGTAGCTGTCTTTGGCAGGCAGAAGACTTCCAACCTGAGCGCTCAGATCTTTGTCCTTGATTGCTTCTACCAGCTTACGCGCATTGGCATCGCTTGGATCGGCGAGTAAAGCCTTCGCTTCCGGCACATTTGCGAGTGCCTTGCTGGCAGAGTCAAAGCGGGCTTTTTGCGCTTCCTTATATTTGGGATGGTCGGACTTGTTCATCGCTGAAGCTGCTGAAACCAGCTTCGCAGCCTGCCCTTCAACAAACATGCGAGCTAATTCAACCGTGCTCATTTCCGAGTTTTTGGTGACGTCTGGAGGATAGAAACGGTGTCTGACTTCGCCCTGTGAGTATTTCACCAGTTCAAAGTCGGCCTTCAGAGGGTGGCCCGCTTCCAGCATCTTGGACAGCTCTTCGCCACTGACCTCGGGGTTTGCCAGGCCATGACATTCCATACAGTTGGCGGCGATGTCGTAACGCATGAACGACCAGATCATGCCCGCATCCTTCGCTGCCTGCAGGCGTTTGGCCTTGTGTTCGGGGGTTTCATTTTCGGCCTTAACCTTGGAGCCGCCGTAATCATTGTGCACAGCGCGCCATTCGGAAGAGGCGCCATGACAGCTTTCGCAGGAAGGTCCAGCCTTGGCCTTACCTTCGTCGCCGGCATCTTTCTGTACCATCGTGTAGTGGCATTGTGTGCAGACCTTGTCTTTCTTCAGACGCTTGCCGCCAAGTGCCTTAACAATCTCCTTGGCCTTATCTTTTTTATGCAGTGTTTTGTAGGACTCAAAGTGTTTGGTTCCTTCCCAGACCTTATATTCTGCTTCATGACATTCTTCGCATTTTTTTGGCCCTTCAACAAAGGGTTCAGCCTGTGTGATCGCTGACAGGCAAAACATGAGAAATGCTAATGACAGGGTAAATAGAGTGTGCTGCGTGCGTCTGTGCTGCATAGGGGGTACTCCTCTCGCAATTATTTTGATTTTTCTCTGCTGGTGTTGCTGCCAACAGGGCGGGTCATCCTCAACCCAAATTCCCTTATTCAAAACAAGATTACCAAAACAGACATCATTGTCCATAGTTGACATATATCATGGCTTATATTCAGCTATCGCGCTAGATAATAACAGTCATAGATGAAATTATTTTTACTGTAAAACGGTCAATCACAAGTTTCTCCTCTGGCTCTGCCTTTATTTAATTACCAAGCCCTGTTTGTTGCCCTGATATGAAGATACTGGGTAAAGTAGAAAGCATTGCAGAAAACAGGGGTAATATCAGTATGGGTGATACGACGGCTGTCATCAGTGGTAGTGGTATCTGGATCCCTCCTAATAGTATTTCCAACCGTGAGTTGGTAGAAAGCTATAACGCCTTTGCCGATGTCTATAACACTCGAAACGAAGCGGCTATCAATGCCGGCTCAATAGCCCCCAAACCACAGTCATCTGTTGACTTTATTGAGAAGGCGTCGGGTATTAAAAATCGTTATGTCTATGTCAAGGAAGGCATTCTGGACATTAATCGGATGCGGCCATTGATGCCGCCGCGCAGTGATGAGGAAATATCTCAGCAGGCGGAAATGGCGATGCAGGCGGGTAGAGCGGCTCTAGAGGCCGCCAGTCTTGAGCCGAGTGATATCGATGTTGTGATTGTGGCCTGTTCCTATACACAACGTTCTTATCCCTCCATTGCGATAGAAGTCCAGCATGCTTTGGGTATCAATGGTTTTGCTTTCGATATGCTCGTGGCCTGTTCATCGGCGACGTTCGGGATCCAGCGCGCACGCGAAATGATTCTGTCCAGGACGGCTAATCGCGTGCTGATTCTGAATCCAGAACTGATTTCACCGCAGATCGATTTCACCGACCGGGATAGTCATTTTATATTTGGTGACGTAGCCACTGCGACGGTGGTGGAAAATGCCGATCAGTGTCGATCATCCCGGGCCTTTGAGATTATCAGCAGTCGCGCTGCGACGGTTTATTCCAATAACATCCGTTCAAACTTCGGACACCTGTCTCGTGTTATGGATGTAGAGCCCTTTGCCTCTGAAAACCTGTTCCACCAGAGTGGTCGAAAGGTGTTCAAGGAGGTTTGCCCGATGGTCGTTGAACATCTTAAAGAACACTTGCAGGAACAGCAGATGGACACTACCGAAGTGAGTCGTTGGTGGTTACACCAGGCCAATATCAATATGAATCAGCTAATCAGCCGTAAATTACTTGGTGATGCAGCTAGCGCTGATAAGGCTCCGATTGTGCTGGATCGATTCGCCAATACCGCATCAGCCGGTTCTCTCATTGCCTTTAATCTACATCAGCAGGATCTGGAGAGTGGAGACAAGGGAGTGATTTGTTCGTTTGGTGCGGGCTATTCGATAGGAAGCCTGATTCTCAGCAAGTGCTAGGCCTCTGATTTCAACTGGTCCTTGATGGCCTTAATTCTGAGCTTGTTGATTGCTTCCGCCATTTCAGGGCCACTGAGTTTTTGTTCGATCGCCGCTCTGGTATCGATATTACAGGCTGCCCGGAATAAGCTGCGAAACATATCTGCCTGGGTGTAGGCGGTTTCTTCGCTGCCTTTGCGCCCGCGCGCATCTGCTTCACAACTGATCAAAAACAATTCAAAACGTTCAGGGCGTCGAAATGCATCCAGACCATTCAGGGTTTTTAACAGCGTAGCGGGGCGAAGTTCTGCTACGTGGTGACAATGGGAATGATAGCGAGCCACAATCAAAGCAAGTTCACGATAGTGTTTGGGCACCTTGATGCGTTTGCAGAGCTGCCAGATCAGATCGACACTGCGCTCTTCATGCCCATGGTGTGAAGGAAGGATGGCGTCCGAGGTCGTACCTTTACCAAGATCATGGGTGAGGGCCGCAAAGCGAACGGTGGTTTCTGCGGAGAGTCTCGCCGCCATACGCAGAACCATTAACACGTGGATGCCGGTGTCCACCTCGGGGTGATACTTCTCGGTTTGTGGCACCCCGAATAGACGATCAACCTCGGGGAAGATTTTTGCCAGCGCGCCGCATTCTCTCAGCACCTGAATGTAGCGATCCGGGTGGGGACTGGCGAGTGCTTTTTCAGTCTCTGCCCAGACCCGTTCGGGTACCAGGGCGTCTACTTCACCCTGAGCCACCATCTCTCGCATTAACAACTGGGTTTCCTGATCGACCTGAAAATCATAACGCGCCGCAAAACGCGCAACCCGCAGGATGCGGACCGGATCTTCTGCAAATGCGTCGGAAATGTGTCGCAATATGCCGTTGGCCAGATCCTGCCGGCCACCGAACAGGTCAATGATATCCCCATCGGTTGTCTCTGCCAGCGCGTTGATCGTCAGATCACGGCGCTCCAGATCTTCCTCTAGCGTAACGGAGTCCGAGGCGTTGACCTCGAAGCCTCGATAGCCAGGGGCATTTTTTCGTTCGGTTCTTGCCAGGGCGTATTCTTCATGGCTGCTGGGATGCAGAAATACCGGGAAGTCACGCCCAACCTGCTGGTAGCCCAATGACAGCATCTGTTCCCGTGTAGCACCCACAACAACCCAGTCGGTGTCTTTCACTTCGAGCCCCAGCAGACGGTCGCGTATCGCGCCGCCAACCTTGTATACCTTCATAGGCGACGTGCTAGCGCGCGCATTCTCGGATAGCGGCCACGTTGTTTTTTGCCGTTTAGATAAGCTGGGACAACAGATTCCAGGCTGGTGGGCTGGATACCCATCTGCTTTAGCTGACTGGGGCCGGAACAGACACTATCAACCTGTAGAGATCGATAGTTATCTACTGAAAAGGGCTTCCCCGGGACAAGGTTGAGTAGTCCGGCCTGGAGCCTGGAATGCAGGTTGCCCAGCCCCATTATCCAACGCCGAAGACCAAGACTGTTACGCACGTACGTGACCAGCTCGAAAAGGCTATATTCTTTTGGGCCACAGAGGTCATAGCGTTGCCCAATGGTGGCGTTTTCTCTGAGACAGTAAATGAAGGCATCAACCACATCGCCGACAAAAACCGGCGAAAAGCGTGAACGGGGGCAGGCCAGAGGGAAGATCGGTACGGGAAGCTTAAGTAGCTGTGCAAAGCGATTGATGAAGTCATCCTGTTCACCAAAGATTACCGAGGGTCGCAGGCTGGTGACGTGGAGGTCTTCACTGGCTGCGCTGTGTACCAGTTCTTCAGCTTCACCCTTGGTTTTAAGGTAGTGGCTGGGACCGTTTTTCGCGTCGGCATGCAGAGCGCTCATGTGTAAAAGTCGGCCAACGCCCGTGGCCTTACAGGCCTTGCTGACCTTGTCGGCCAACGCCACATGCGCATGCCTGAAGCCGGCGCCATTATTGCCCGCCTCATTCAGGATACCGACCAGATTGATCACCGCATCGGCCCCGGTAAAGAGCTGTTTTAGCTGCTCCGGGTCATGAATGTTGGCGGTGATTAATTCCAGCTCGGGTAACACCAGCAGATGTTTGTTGCGTTCACGTCGTCGGCTGGGTACGCGTATCTTATAGCCTTCTGCCTCTAATCTGGCACACAGTTGCGTGCCAACAAAACCGGTGCCGCCAAGCACCACGATTGTTTGCTTTGTCATAATTGTCCATACAGGTCAGGTTGTTTGAATGTACAGCCCATTTTTTTTGGAGCTGTGCCCGTTGCCGGTATCGCAACCAGTTTTGATTCCAGTGGCATGATTTCCAGTTTCATGCGCCATTCGTAGATCGCGGAATAAAAAAGTGCACGTCTGATATAGCGCCTTGTTTCAGTGAACGGCACCATCTCCACCCAGATTTCGGCAGGCAGGCAGGCCTCTTTTGGCTGCCAGGATTTGACCCGGTGTGGGCCCGCATTATAGGCACCGGCGGCCATTGCAAGGTTGCCGTCAAAGCGATCCAGCATTTGTCGCATATAGGCCGTGCCGATGGGAATATTTTTGTCCGCCTTCATCAAATCATGGCTACGAGCCAGTTTTACCTTGATCTGCTTGGCGGTCTGTTTACCGGTGGCCGGCATCAGCTGCATCAGTCCAAGCGCACCTTTGGGCGATCTTGCGTCTTCCATGAATGCGCTCTCGGAGCGAATAATGCTGTAAACAAATGAGGCTGGAAGATTACGACTTTTTGCGTATTTGAGTATCGTGCCCTGCCATGGCAGGGGAAAACGGCGTTCCAGATCATCGTAGGCCTTTGCCTTGCCAAGGGTGATGATCGCGCGATCGTACCAGCCCCAGTCGTGTGCAAGTACCGAGGCAATCTCCATCTCTTCCGGTTGCAAGCTCTTCAGAAGGTGATGCCATTCACGGCGTGCGTCATAGTTGTCACCGAGATGATGTAGTTCGTAGGCTCGCGCAATGCCGGGACGTTGTCGCATAGCGTCCAGTTGCTGCTGAGAAAACTGTGACGGTTGATAATTCATGCGGTAGCCGATCCCCAGTCGATCCGAGGCCATGAAACCATAGTAATCACGATGTTCCGAGAGTTGCTGGTATTTACTCAGGGCGGAGGCGTTGTCTCCAGTCGATTCAAGAGCACGGGCCTGCCAGTACTGCCAGCGTAGCGGGTTGGGGATATTAGGCAGATCCTCTTGTGTCCAGCGTAACAGTGCGGCCCAGTCTTCCTGTTGCAGAGCGGAACTTAGCCTGACCCTGTGCAGGCGATCATCCAGTGCCTGTACGGGTACCTTATCCAGCCAGCTCAGCATATCGGGTGCATCGTGGCGTACTGCACCAAGCGCCAGCGCGCGTAATATCCGAGCACGCTGCGTGTCATTCAATTGCGCAGAGTGCTCGAAAGCCATCCATTTTTTCTGCGCCTGTTTGAAGTTCTGACGTGCCAGCCTTTGCAGACCGTAGCTAATGATTTCACCACTCATCAAATGGGGCTGCTGCAAGCGTTTATCATTCAGCGCACGCGCAGGGTTACGACGTATTTCCTGCCAGACTGTTACCAGAGTCTGATCAGAGGTATTCAGACGACGCGCCAGAAATGCCGCGAGCCGTGGTTTACCGGCCTCCATGGCCAACTGGATACGTTGCCAGATCAGCTTATCGTTCATGACGACGCTGGCATAGAGCTTTTCAAATGCGGGGTCACATTCAGCGGGACGTGATTCGCCCGTCAGCCAGAGCTTCTTGGCCTGTTCGAGCACCTCATCATCGGCAGACTGCTGCTGGAGCCGGGCTGAGACATACTGACAGTTAAGTTTTGTATCATTTACATCGCGATAATCGGCGATGAAATCCTGCCATCGACCCTGCCGGGCAAGTCGTCTTAGCCATTCCCGACGTAAACGTTTGTCGAGAGGAGACGAAGAATAATTGTTTAGAAATTCACGCACCTCCGCTTTCGGCACTTTATGCAGGCGTGGGCGAAGGTAGTCGTAACGGAGATAAGGGTAAAGTGGGTAATCTTTCAGGCCGGAAGCGAGGCGCCTGAATTCGTCGATATTGCCGAGTCTGAGGTTCTTGCGAGCTTGCTTGAACTGATCACGCTGAACTGTCAGGCTGTCGTTTTCCGTTACCGCTGCCGACGTTGATGTCAGACAGAGGCTGGAAATTATTAGCAGCGAACAGAGCTGCACGATCCTGTTAATGTTAATACTCGACATTGTCATTTTTTTTCTTAGCGGTTGGTGACTGCAAACGCGCGCTGGCTTTCAATATAACAGTCTAGCCTTTAATTAATCTCAGTAACATATTAAAAGCAATACTAAATGCTGAAATTATCACGAATATGAGTATTTACATGGCTTATTTGTCACTGGGTGCAGTTGCTGGTGTGCTGGCTGGAATGATGGGGATTGGCGGGGGCATCATTATGGTACCCGCGCTTTTTTTTGTTTTTCAAATGCAGGGTTTCTCCGAACAGATTTTGATGCACATGGCGGTCGGTAGCTCTTTGGCGACAGTGGTATTTACCGCCCTGTCTTCAACGCGCTCCCATCATCGGCGTGGCGCGGTACTGTGGCCGGTTTTCAGGTGGCTTACACCAGGCATTATTGTCGGTGCATTACTGGGCGCATCACTGGCAAAGTATCTGCCAACCGATGTGATGCGCATTTGTTTTGGGATTTTTGAATTATTGGTCGCGATCCAGATAGGTTTTGGTTTTAAACCTGCCGCAGCGCAGGTTTTATTCCCTCCGAAAGTTCTGGCAGCAGCGGGGGCTGTGATTGGCAGCATTTCATCCGTGCTGGGGATCGGTGGGGGTACTCTGACGGTGCCCTTGTTGCTGTGGTGTAACGTGACGATGCCGAAGGCCGTTGGTACCTCTTCGGCGATCGGTCTGCCGCTGTCACTGGCGGGCGCAACGGGTTTCATACTCACCGGATGGGGGAATCAGTTATTGCCCGGCGGAGCGACGGGGTATCTCTACTGGCCGGCAATCCTCTCGGTGATTATTACCAGTACCCTGTGCGCGCCTTTAGGTGCATGACTGGCGCATAATCTGCCGGTTCAGATTCTGAAACGTTGCTT
>JBFIID010000034.1:0-13468 GCA_041601415.1 Gammaproteobacteria bacterium | reverse complement strand
TATCGCGCCCGGTGTAATACATAGGCCCACCCGCGGCTGAACAGAGATAATCGATCAGTAGCTGCTTTTCTCGTTCAATGCCATCATCTCCGCGGTTCTGCCAGAAACGCCCAAGTTGTGCGTCGGACTGCAGGCGCGGCAATAAGTCATTCGCGAAGGCAGTCAGGCCATCATAGCCGCCGAGTCTTTCATAGAGTGATTTCTGATTCATGGATAAATCCTTTTCTTTGTGAAATGAGAGTTTGTTTATCTTACTGTCAATGTAAATCTGAACAACACAAACAAATGCCGCTCATACACTGTCATCTTGCCCTGGTGGCCCTTCCTGATACTGTTTCACCCCTGCAGGGATGGTCTCCCAACGCGCCCTGGAACCGACAAAAATGTGCATTCCCAGTTCTACGTCCGGATCGCCATCCACACAACCCAGCGTGATGCCATGCACCCTGTTTTCAAATAAACCACAGAGTGTCGATCCGCACATCTGACAGAACTGCAGGCCAAAATCGTTGCCCGTTTTATACGTCGTTAGCTGTTCTTCACCGGTCATCCACCGGAATTGATCTGCGTCGACCAGTGCATAGGCCGATGCCTGTGCACTAAAGGCCTTTCTGCAACGGGAACAATGGCAGGAGCGCGCGTCACGCAAAGCACCTTCGACACGATATGTAATCGCACCACATAAACACCCACCTGTGATCGACACCTAATACTCCTTAAGCGGCGTAACCATATACGGCAAAGAAATGACACAACGAGCCGGTAACGACAAACAGATGCCAGATGAAATGTGCAAAACGAACGCGATTATCGAGCAGGAAGAAGATCACGCCCAGGGTATAGGCAAGACCACCCGCGAGTAACCACAGCAGCCCTGGCAGCGGCACAGAACTTAGCATCGGCTGAATCGCAAAGATCACCAGCCAGCCCATGACGAGATACAGCCCGGTAGACAAGCCCTGATAACGGTTGCCATAAATAATCTTGAAAATAATCCCGAACAGGGCCAGGCCCCAGACCACACCGAACAGGGTCCAGCCCCAGGAGCCCCGCAGCACACCCAGGGTGAAGGGGGTGTAGGTACCAGCAATCAGTAGAAAGATGGCGCAGTGATCAATGATCAGAAAAACGCGTTTCGCCTTACCGACGGGCAATGAGTGATAGATAGTGGAGGCGAGATAGAGGATCAGCAGTGATGCACCGAAGACGCTCGCACCCACCACCGTGGCAATGCCGCCTTCTCGTAAGGCACCGACGACCAGAATCGGTATTGCCGCCGTCGCACCTAATAGACCCAGACCATGACTGATGGTATTGGCGAGTTCCTCGCCGAAACTTTGTGTTCTTGAGCTACTGGCGTGACGGCCAGCATTCATGCCTGATGTTCCGGCTGCCTTAAGTCATCAGCTGGCGTCTGGCCGGGTTTCAGCACTTCTGGCTCTATCCTGTCGAGCGTGTAATAAACCGGGCAAAAACCGGTGAAGGCACTTTGTAACAGTGTCAGCCCCAGGACTGCAGGCACCAGCAACCACAGGGGATGAATAAAATACCCCAGCGCAACACCGATACTGATCACCGCACCGGCAATCCCATCGTGAATTTTTCGCTTGTTCATGTCATATATCTCTGATGATTAAACGACCATTAAATGTCGCCATTCCATTGGACAACAAAGCAGCCATTGTCGTTCTCCAGGCGGCAGACCTGTCATAGTATTAGTACCTGATTCAAATCCGCGCAAGGTCAAAACCATTAAGCCCGCCCGGGATGTTACTCTCAGGAATCACGTAATAGCCTGAATTACCTGAAGAATAAGTCGCTGTTTTATCACTGTGCTAATCGTTTTGTTCAATATCCAGGCGCATACTGATGTTGGTCGCGAAGAAGCCTGCACGCTGATAAAACGCGACTGCCGCCTGGTTATCTCCAAACACATGCAACCAGAGGGCGTTTGCACCCGACTCGCTGGCATGTTGCCTGACCCAGTCGAGTAGTTGGCTACCAAAGCCCCGGTTTCGATGCGCTGGTAAGACATAGATGTCATAGATAAACATGGCGCTGGCTTTTTGACCTAACCAGAGGTGAGCAATTTTTTCATTGCCTTCATACAGCACATAGAAAAAATGTCCCGCTGTCTTCTGTCCATCTGGAAGGTGTTGGCTGAGCTCCTGTTCGGCGGCCCGTTGTGCTTGCTCAGCAGTGAGTTTCTGTGCGCTTGCCAGTGACTTTGGGTGTTCGCGCAGGAAAAGATCCCGGTGGAAGAGGTAATCCTGCTCGCTTGCACTCTGCACATTCATTGCCTGCTCCTGTTTAATCAGAGTCGCCCCCGGCTAATGAGTCCAATAGACAGCGTTTTTGATCCCGCTTATACCCTTGGTTGAGTAGCGGAGATAAACAACGAGACTGCCTGCACCGCCGGAGTTTCATTTAACTCAGAGTTGTGGGGCGCGATATCGCTCGTTGCCCAACCAGCGTTCGAGTACGTGTTGCAACTGGTTCTGGGTAAAAGGTTTCGTCAGATAGTCGTCCATACCAGCAGTCATACACTTTTCACGATCGCCCCTGAGTGCTGCTGCGGTAGTCGCGATAATAGGTATTCGCGCATGCGTTTTGCCACAGGCCTCCAGCCCCCTGATGCTTTGACTCACCCGATAACCATCCATCACCGGGATCTGACAGTCGAGCAGGATCAAATCATATTCGTGGTTGGAAAAAGCCTGCATTGCCTTTTCTCCATCTTCAACAATTTCCATTGTGCAGCCCAGGTTATCGAGCATCTTTTTCAGCGTCGTTTGATTCGACTTATTATCCTCAACGACGAGCAAATGACCGGTCAGATGCTGCCGGTTATGCATATAATCTTCAGTGTTCGCGGGAACTTCATTCAACAGGGATTCCACCACATCCAGTAAAACACATGGCAACACCGGTTTTATCAGACGTATGTTGATATAGCTGTCTGATTTCTCCTGTTGTTTGAAATTGTTCAGGCTAATCACCGGGAAGCGGGGAACCCCGTCGACATTCAGTAATTGATCACGTAGTTGGGCGTTGGAATTTAATTGCAAATCGTTATCTATAATCAGCAGATCAACATCCGTACCCTGAGACTTCGCCTGTTGAATTCTATCTACGGCTTCTTCGATTGAGGCATAGGCCCATACCAGCATCCCCTGTGAGGACATCTGCTGATTCATTAGTAAACGAGCACGTGGATTGTCATCGACCAGCACTACCTGTCGATTATGCAGCTTGCTGCGATTAACCGTGGGTTGCTGCAGAAGCTGTGCACGTGCAAGTGGAATGCGTATGCTAAATACCGAACCTTTCCCCACCTCACTCTCAACCAGTAACTCTCCGCCGAGTAGTGCTACCAGTTCTTTCGAGATCGCCAGACCCAGCCCGGTGCCGCCAAACTCTCGTGTCGAAGATCCATCGACCTGACTGAAAAGGGTAAAGATATGTTCATGCAGTTCCTTGTTGATACCGACCCCGGTATCGGCTATCGCCAGACAGATGAGATCACGGTTGCCGGATTCCTCGATCACCTTGAGGCTAATCTCTATTTCACCCTGCGGTGTAAATTTGATCGCATTGCCTAACAGGTTTATGAACACCTGACGCAATCGGTCAGGATCGGAAATATATTCAAAGCGAATACTGGACTGCACATCAAACAGTATTTCGAGCCCCTTTTCCTGTGCCATCGGGGCATAGGCCATGGTGGTGGCCTCGATCAGTTCCAGCAGATTAAACGCACGATTATTGAGTGTCAGTTTGCCGGCACCCAGGCGTGAAAAATCCAGGATATCGCTGATGATGGTTAGCAGTTCATTCGATGAGCGCATCACCATTTCTGCGAAGCCCTTCTGTGTCTCATCAAGCTCTGTATTCAGCAATAGATCGGTCATGCCCATCACCGCATTCATCGGCGTACGTAGTTCATGACTCATGCGCGCGAGGAACTCACCCTTGGCCTGATCGGCCGCCTGTGCCTGCTGCATCAGCGCATTGGCTTTATCGACACTTTCCTCCAGTTCCAGGGTACGTTTTCTGACTTCAGACTCAAGGTTGTCCTTATAGCCTTCCAGTGACTCGCGTGCCTCGCGTAAACGCCGATGTGTATCTGCAAACAGGCGGGAAAATTCGGTCACCTCATCACGCTGCCAGGCATTGGTCTGCTCAATGCTCTCATACAGGGTTGTTTCGATCTCCGGGTCCATTTGCTCTTCATGAACCTTTGAAACCGTCTCACGCAGGGCAACGATGGGCCTCACAATGAAGGCCTTAATCAATATGATTGAAACAATCATGCTGGTAAACATGAACAACACCGCGATCATGATTTCCCGGCGCGAGCGCTCGATAATCTGCAAGGTCGCCCGTTCATTCGTCGCATACTGGTCGTATTCGTGCACCAGCGCGTCATCCAGCAACTCCAGTAATTGGGCCTCCGCCTCTTCAAAGGCCTCTTTTGCATCCAGCACGATGTGACCGCTGACCCCGTGTTTTTTCATCGACACCAGTCGCTCTGCAGCCGTTGTGAAGTCCACTTTCTTGCGTCGAATCTTCTGCACCATCATGCGATCTTTTTCGGTACCCGAAGCGGATATCGAATGCTCATCATAGACCTGCAGGGCTCGATTGAAGTTCTCATAACCCTGGTTGATTAAGTCCTCTTCATTCTCGCTGGGTTGTGCCGGCGTGACATGCTCGATACGCGCAGCTTCGCGCTCCGAGATGATGAGGCCATATTCATTCACAGACGCGACCACTCTGAGTGACGCAACCTTCATATTCTGCAAGGCATCCAGCGCCGGTATCGTATGCCCCGAAATGAGTTCAAAAGACGAGCGGGTTTCGCGCGAGGTGTCGATGACCACATAGGCAACCGCACTGATCATGATTGCCAGGATCAGATAGCCGGTATTTAATTTGCCCTGTATTTTCAACGATATTTACCTCACAGGCGTGAACTGTATTGCATGTACTGCGGATGTAATCAGGTATGAAGCCAGTGCAGATTTATCGCGGATAGGCCTTCCCGGACTCACCTGTACTGTCTCAACGCTTTGAATATAGGCTACTTTCAGAACCGGCACACCTGTACATGATGCCAGTTAGCGCAGGGTTTTGAGCACGCTGTCCATGTTGATCATGCTCATGATCTGATCAAGATCGGGGATTGAGACATCCTTGCCCTGGAAAATGAGGATACCGTCGTGCTCCAGGTCCTTGATCGCACGGGTCACAGACTCGGGCCTGGCGCCGAGCAGCGCGGCTATTTGCAGGCGGGTGATCGGCAGACTGAACTGCAGATCGGTGCTTTGTTTAATGGTGTCACCGTAATACTGGCGCAGAATCATCAACAGGTAGATCAGACGTACGCGCAATGGCCGTTGACCACGCAGTAAGAGTGCGTCCGACGGGCCGGGATCACGGGCAATGACCTCGAGGAATTTACGCGCCAGGCTGGTGCTGGTGGCAATCATCGTCTCTACCGTGGTGCGATTGTAGAAACACACGTAGGCTGTCGTCATGGCCTGCGCGGTGGCAGCATGGGGTTCGTTTGCGAACAGGCTGCGATAACCGACTATCTCGCCGGGGCCGACCACGCGAAAGGCCGTTTCGTTGTCATTCTCATCCACATGCCGTAACAGCAGATGACCACTCTGGATACAGTAAATGCCCTCTGCTTCTTCATTCTGGTTATACACACAGTCACGCCGCTCATAGATACGACGTTTGCGTGAGCGTTCGACATACTCCAGTACCGCCGGATCGGTGATGTGTTCACAGATACTTTGTTTCATTAAACACTGATTCCCGCTTCTGCAGGTATTCGTGTCCAGGGTCTGTTTTTCGGTTTTCTGTTCCATCTATCGATGCACCCGGAAATAAGTTGCGCACAAGTCCATTCTCAAGCAAGTCTATTCATTGCTGATTACGGCGATTCGCTGCTTTACGACCGCCTACTATACTACCGTGCCACACAGATGTGCAGGTATCTGCCGTTTTTTAATCGGACGGCGTATGCGCCATTGCGGGATCAGGCTTGCTATGATGCGCCCATGCACACACTGTCAGACCACGATGCCCGGCTATTGACCCAGCAGATCCGCGCCTGGTCCAGAGCACTCGGCTTTCAGCAGCTCGGCATCACCGGTATCGATCTGAGTGCTGACGAAACGCGACTCAATGAATGGCTGGCCCTTGGCCGCCATGGCAATATGGACTACATGCATCGACATGGGAGTAAGCGCTCACATCCTGAACAGCTAGTGCCCAATACCATCCGTGTCATCTCCGCACGCATGGACTATCTCAACAATGACATTGCAGACTCTGAAACCGTGATGTCTGATCCCAGGCAGGGTTTCATCTCGCGTTACGCGCTGGGCCGCGACTACCACAAACTCATGCGTTCACGACTACAGAAACTGGCCACGCAAATCAGCGATGAATATGGTGAGTTCGGGTATCGGGTTTTTGTCGACAGTGCGCCGGTGCTGGAAAAGGCGATCGCCAGAAATGCCGGTCTGGGCTGGATTGGGAAACACAGTAATCTGATCAATCGTCAGGCGGGATCCTGGTTTTTCCTCGGCGAGATGTATACCGACCTGCCATTGCTGATCGACACCGACGTCGACACTGATCACTGCGGTAAATGTACCGCCTGTATCGATGTCTGCCCGACCGCTGCCATCGTCGCCCCCTATCAGGTTGATGCGCGGCGTTGCATCTCCTATCTGACTATCGAGTTACGCACGGCAATACCGGAAGAATTTCGTCCCCTGTTGGGTAATCGAATCTATGGTTGTGATGACTGCCAGCTGGTGTGTCCCTGGAATCGCTTTGCGGGTCTTTCGGTAGAGAAGGATTTTCTACCTCGACAGGGCCTGGACAGCCCCGCACTGCTGGATTTATTTGCCTGGAGTGAGGAAGAGTTTCTGCAGCGCACAGAAGGCTCGGCGATCCGTCGCATTGGTTATGAGTGCTGGCTGCGCAATATCGCCATCGCTCTGGGCAATGGCCCCGCCGATGCCGACGTCATTCAGGCCCTGAATGAACGTCTGTCACTAGACTCTGAACTGGTCAGGGAACACGTGCTCTGGGCCCTGCAACAATTAGCCGGGCGCTCGCTCGAAGCCTGATCCGAGTTCAGGCCTGATCCAGCATGCGCACTTCGCGCTGTGGGAAGGGAATCACCACACCTGCCTCGCGCAGGCTTGCATGGATTGCATTATTGACCTCGAAGCGCGTCTGATAAAGACGTGTGGTCGGTACCCAGTAGCGCAGGCCTATCTCGATCGCCGAATCGGCAAAGTTATCGATACCGACCTGCGGTGCAGGCTCACTGGCGACCGACGCATTCTCTGCCAGCAATTGATTGATCAGCTGAATGCTGCGCTGTGGATCTTCGCTATAGGCAATTCCGACGCTGGCTTCGACAATACTGTTGGCGTAGGAGTTATGCAGAATCTCTCCCACCACCTGACTATTAGGAATGATGATTGTCTCTCCATCCTCATTACTCAGAAACGTGGCACCCAGCTTGATCTCTTCCACCACCCCGGTAACGCCTCTCACCTTAATCGTATTACCAACCACAAACGGGCGAGACAGGATGATACCCAGCCCCGCACCATAATTGGATAAGGGCCCCTGCAGGGCCAGACTGCTACCAAAGGCGATAGCGCCCAGTGCGGCAATGAATGGCGCGATGGTAATACCAAACTTGCCCATCGCTATAATCACCACGAACACCAGTACCAGCAGGCGCACTACATTGGCGAAAAACTTCGCCAGGGTGATATCCAGCTGCCTGCGTTCACACAGGCTAAGAACCAGGTTACTGCACCAGCTTGCGACCTTGAGACCAATCAACAGGATGATGATGGCACCTAATATCTGAAAGCCATATTCCACAGCGAAGCCCTGCACCTGTGTAATGAGATTGTTGACCGCTGTCAGTTCCTGTTCCATGCCTCACTCCTGTGGAGAAATTAGCTCTCGTTTTTTCGCTGTGTCAGGGCACCAGCACAATCTTGCCAATCGCGCCCGGTTGCATAACCGCTTCATGCGCCGCTGCGGCCTCGCTCATATGAAACTCCTGACGAATCACGGGTTTCAGATAGCCGTGTTGAAATTGTGCATGCAGGGATTTCTGCACACTGCTAACCTCTGCCTCGGACATGTTCATCAGTGACATGCCGCACACCTGTGCATCGCGTTTCATCAGTTCACGTGGATTGATTTCAACCGTGCCCCGGTTTCCCACCACCACCACGGTGCCTCCTGCGGAGAGAATTTCCAGATCACGCTTGAGGTTTATATCCGCCATCATTTCCACAATTACATTCACACCCTGTTGCCGGGTCAACTCGATAATCCGCTCGAAATGCGTTTCATCACTGTGATCGACCACGATCATCGCGCCGTGTAATGCGGCCAGATCGCGTCCCTGCTGGGAACTGGCGCTGGCAATCACATTCATACCAGCGGCTCTGGCGAGCTGCACTGCAGCGATGCCCACCGCACCACTGCCACCATGCACAAGAATGCGATCCCCGGCTCTTGCACCGCCACGCTGAAACAATGCACGATAGGCGGTCGTATAGGCTACAAAGATCGCCGCGCCTTCGGAAAAAGAGAGACTATCCGGTAAACGGTGTACCTGAGTCGCCTTACACAACACGTACTCGGCATAGGCACCAGTGAGGCTGCCACTGATATACACCCTATCACCCACTTCCAGATCCCTGACACCGGGCCCAATACCCTCGATCAGACCCGCGGCATCTAATCCCGGGGTATAGGGTAAAACCGGTGAATAGCCCTGTGTGCCGGCACGGATATAGGTATCCACCGGGTTCACGCCAGCGGCCTTAACCCGAATCAGCACCTGCTGGTCGCCGGCAGTCAACATACCGGTCTCCTGCCATTGCATCACCTCCGGTGCCCCGGTCTGCTCTACACGAATCGCTTTCATCAGAATTTATGACACCCTTTTTAGATTTTCAGATTACAGTCGATGAAGAATGCAAAAAAGAATCGTTCTCAGTGTTGCACCCCTATAGTAATAAACTCACACAGGCGCGTGTACTGGCCACAGGTTCAGAAATAACGGCCACCGCTGGCAATCACCGTGACCAGTAACCCCAGAATCAGGTTAACGCCAACCAGCTGCCTGATCTGTCCCAGTCTCTTTCCCGCCTCAGGCAAATCATCGGCCTGCAGTGCCAACCGCAGACGGCGATAGGGGGCGAAGAACACATGCATATAAATAAGTATCATCACCGTACCGATCCCCATCATCAGATGGATGTAGAGCGGCAGCCCCTTCATTCCGCCGAACATCTGCATGATCAACCAGGTGCCGGTCGTCGGTAACAGGATCACCGCCAGCCAGACCCAGAGAAAGAATCGCTTCAGGGTATCCAGCCACAACGGCAGTCGTTCCGGTGGTTGCAGCACGCTGGCAGCGACCGGGCGCAGACACATCCACGCGAAAAACATTCCGCCAACCCAGACAACGGCGGCGAGTAAATGAAGAGAAATGGCAATGCTCATACAAATTTTCCTGTTATTTAGATGCTTCGGTATTAACCACGGCGTTTAGCCAACCGCGAATTCGTCTCACCAGCGCGGCCTCGTAACCACCACTATAATCCGGCCCGGCACCCGGAACCTTAATCACCCGATACTGATTGTCTGGGTTCTTCAACACCGTGGCGCGTCGTTCTGCCAGGGCGCCCCGTACCCTTACGCGATCATTCCCCGCGTAAAGATCCAGAAGCGGAATCCTGATTCGGCTTAGCGCCTCGTTCAGGGCCAGGGGAGGTAATAGCCACTGACCGTCGTCCATGCTGATCGCAACCACTGCCAGCAGCGGCGTTTCCTGCTGCTGACCAATATACCAAAGGGCAGTGCCAGCCCCCAGCCCATGCCCGACGATCGCAATCGCAGGCAAATTCAACGGCTGCAGGTAGTCGTAACCCGCCTGAATACGTTGTGCGGCCAGTTCAATCGTGCGCCCATAGGCCGTTTCATCGAGACTGGCAGGCAGTATCGGCATCTGCAGCGAGAGGGTCGCCCAGCCATTATCCGGCAGGGAATGCCGCAGCGGGGCTATCACCTGCGGCCAGTTCATATGCTGTCCCAGATCATGCAGAAGAATCACGGCTCCCCGCGGCTCGGCACCGATGGCGGGGCTGAACAATGCGGGGAAATTTTGCTCCCCTGCCTGTAACTGCAGCACCTGTGTATTGGGCAGCTTACCCAGCTGTGCGCTGATCTGTGCCTCTGTCGCAGTATCGACCGTCACTGCCATCGATAACTGGCAGATAGCTGACATCAATAGAACGGTGATCTGGCTAAAAAGTGCTTTCATCGCGCAATCCATGAAAATGATGGTAATGGCTGAAAATCGTTGTGCAATCGGGTACAGTTGCGCCTTTTCCGGGCGCAGGCCCCTATTCTAACGGTAATCTGACCATGACTGACTATGTAATTGCTCCCTCGATCCTGTCCGCAGACTTCGCGCGACTCGGCGAGGAAGTCAGCGATGTGCTGGCCGCCGGCGCAGATTATGTCCATTTCGACGTGATGGACAATCACTACGTACCCAATCTCACCATTGGCCCACTGGTCTGTCAGGCCCTGCGTGATCATGGCATCACCGCACCAATCGATGTGCATCTGATGGTGAAACCCGTGGATCGGATTATTCCGGATTTTGCCAAAGCCGGTGCCAGCTACATTACCTTTCACCCGGAAGGCAGTGAACACGTGGATCGCAGCCTGCAGCTGATCCGCGACAATGGTTGCAAGGCCGGTCTGGTATTTAATCCCGCCACGCCACTTGATGTACTGAAATACGTGATGGACAAGGTCGATATGATCCTGCTGATGTCGGTCAACCCCGGCTTTGGTGGTCAGTCATTCCTGCCCTCCGCGCTGGACAAGCTGCGCGAGGCGCGACGCCTGATCGACGACAGCGGGCGCGATATTCGGCTGGAAATCGACGGTGGGGTAAAAATCGACAATCTGAAGGAGATTGCCGAGGCCGGCGCAGACACCTTCGTCGCAGGCTCTGCCATTTTTGGTACCGATAATTACCCGGCAACCATCGCCGCCATGCGCGAACAACTGGCGCAGGTCGGCGCATAAATAAAACATAAGAATAGTATGACTGCCCGCATGGGCCACTGACTTATTTAACCCCTTTATTTCAAAATGGATGTATTAATGAAAAAACCTGATCTCGTATTATTTGATCTGGACGGAACCCTGGTTGATTCTCTCCCCGATCTCGCCTTCAGCATGGACGCCATGCTGGAACAACTGGGCCTGCCGACCCGGGGCATAGACAAAGCACGTGAATGGATCGGCAATGGTGCTGAAAAACTGGTCAAGCGCGCCCTCACCGATGACATGAACGGCGAACCTGAAACCGGCCTGTTCCATCGTGCCTTTTCACTGTTCTCGGAGATCTATGTGTCCAACACCAGCAACCGTTCACGCATCTACCCGGGCGTGCGGGAATGCCTGCAATACCTGAAGGACAATAACTGCCAGATCGCCTGTGTCACCAACAAGCGTGCGCGTTTTACCGAACCCCTGTTACGCTCACTCGGGCTGTATAACGATTTTTCGATTATCATCAGCGGTGATACCCTGCCGAAAAAGAAACCGGATCCCATGCCATTGCTACATGCCGCGCAGACCCTCAACGTCGCCCCGGAAAACACCCTGATGGTGGGCGATTCCAGAAACGACGTGCAGGCCGCCCGCGCGGCCGGCCTGCCTGTGGTCGCCGTACGATACGGCTATAATCATGGCGAAAATATCGAAGACTCGAAGCCCGACAGGGTGGTCGATAGTCTGGCGGAGATGCCAGGCCTGTTCAGTTAGGAAACAACCATGACACCCGCCAATTTCAACACACTGGCCGACCAGGGCTACAACCGCATCCCGGTGATGCGCGAAGTGCTGGCCGACATGGATACCCCGCTCAGTGCCTATATGAAACTGGCAAAGGGTCCTTACTCCTATCTGTTTGAATCGGTTCAGGGTGGTGAAAAATGGGGCCGCTATTCGATCATCGGTCTGCCGGCCAGAACCATCCTGCGTGTCAGCGGGCATGACATCAGCGTTGAAAAAGACGGCGACATCATCGAACAGACGGTGGCCGAAGATCCACTCGCCTGGGTAGAACAGTTCAAGGCCCGTTATCGGGTACCCGAAGTCGACGGCCTGCCACGCTTCACCGGAGGGCTGGTGGGTTACTTTGGTTACGACACCGTGCGTTACATTGAACCGAAGCTGGGCGCGCCAACCAACCCCGATCCGCTGCAATGCCCGGATATCCTGCTCATGGTATCCGACGAAGTACTGGTGTTTGATAACCTCAGCGGTAAGCTATTTATCATCGTGCATGTTAATCCGGAACGGGGTCAGTTGGCCGACGGACAGCAACGACTCGATGAACTGGTTAACCAGCTACGTACCACCGTGCTGGAACACAACAGCAGCGAACCGCGTGAAATAAATGAAAGTGATTTTATTTCCGGCTTCCAGAAAGCGCCGTTTGAGGCCGCCGTGGATCGGATCAAGCAATACATCGTCGAAGGCGATGCCATGCAGGTGGTGATTTCGCAACGATTGAGCATCCCCTTCAAGGCCGCACCGGTGAATATGTACCGCGCACTACGCTGTCTGAATCCATCGCCCTATATGTATTTCCTGGATCTGAAAGACTTCCAGATCGTCGGTTCGTCACCGGAAATTCTGGTCCGCGTGGAAGACAACGAAGTCACCGTACGCCCCATCGCCGGTACCCGTCGACGCGGTCATAACGAAGAAGAAGATCTGGCGCTGGAAGCCGAACTACTGGCCGATCCCAAGGAGCTCGCCGAACACCTGATGCTCATCGATCTGGGCCGTAATGATGCCGGACGCGTGGCCAAAACCGGCACCGTCGAACTGACCGACAAAATGGTTATTGAACGCTACTCGCATGTGATGCATATCGTTTCCAACGTGGTCGGCGAGATAAAGGATGGCAAATCAAGCATGGATGTACTGCGTGCCACCTTCCCCGCCGGTACCGTCTCCGGCGCGCCAAAGATTCGCGCAATGGAGATCATCGAAGAACTGGAACCGGTGAAACGCGGCGTCTATGCCGGTGCCGTCGGATACCTTTCATGGTCTGGTAATATGGACACCGCGATCGCGATCCGCACCGCCCTGATCAAGGATGGACAATTGCACATCCAGGCCGGTGCCGGCATCGTCGCCGACTCCATCCCCGCGCTGGAGTGGAAAGAAACCATGAACAAGGGACGCGCCATCTTCCGCGCCGTAGCGATGGCCGAAGCCGGACTGAGCGAATAATTATGTTGCTGATGATCGATAATTACGACTCCTTCACCTATAACCTGGTGCAATATCTGGGTGAGCTGGG
>JBFIID010000033.1:0-13880 GCA_041601415.1 Gammaproteobacteria bacterium | reverse complement strand
GCGAACAGGTGCTGGACGTTGCGGGTGGAACCGGAGACCTGACTGCGCGGATCGCGAAAAAAGTCGGTGACACGGGGCATGTGACCCTGACCGATATCAATGCCGCGATGATCGGCGTGGGGCGTGACCGCCTGCTGGATCATGGGCTGGTTAGTAATATCAGCTATGTACAGTCGAATGCGGAATGCCTGCCGTTTGAAGACAACAGTTTTGATTGCATCACCATTGCCTTTGGCCTGCGGAATGTGACCGACAAACAGGCGGCTCTGAATTCCATGCACCGCATCTTGCGGCCCGGTGGGCGCTTGCTGATACTTGAGTTCTCACGTGTGCAATATCCGAGCTTCGAAAAAATCTACGATACCTACTCCTTCAAACTATTGCCCTGGGTAGGCCAGATGGTCGCCAATGATCGCGATAGCTATCAGTACCTGGTGGAATCGATCCGGAAGCACCCGGATCAGGAAACCCTGAAAGGCATGATGGAGCAGGCCGGTTTTGCTATGACCAGCTATAACAATCTGTCGGGCGGTGTAGTGGCCCTGCATAAAGGTTACAAAATATGAGAGCAACCCTGGCAACTGCCGATGCCTCGATCCTTAAAATGGTCGAAAAGGTCATCAGCAAGATTCTGCAATCTGACCCGGAGAGTATCGCGAAACTGGCCGAGATGGAGGGCAAGGTACTTGCCGTTGAACTGTCCGGTCTGGATAGAACAATATATCTGAAGCCAGGCAGTGCGGGTGTGAGTCTTCACTCACAATGCAAGCGCGAGGTTGATGTCACGGTTCGAGGTACACCCGTCGCATTACTGGCGATGGTGAAGCCGGAGAATCGTCAAACGGCATTGTCATCGCGCGATGTCGAGGTGGTGGGTGATCTGGGACTGGCGCAGGACATGCAAAGCCTGTTTGCCGCGATGGATATCGACTGGGAAGAATTGCTCTCCGGCATGACCGGCGATGTGGCGGCCCATCAAATCGGCAACTTCTTTCGTGCCTTTGCCAAATGGGGCCAGGAGACGCATCAAACCGTCGAAATGAATCTGTCTGAATGGTTGCAGTTCGAGGTACGCATGGTGCCAGAGCAGGAAGAAATCAGCTCTTTTCTCGACGAGGTTGACGTACTGCGTGCCGACACCGACAGGCTGGAGGCGAGACTGAAGCGCCTGCAGGCCAGCAGTAACGGCCAGACAGGATGATAAATCCCAGACAGTTTTTCCGCCTGATGATGATTCAGCGGATTCTGGTCAAGCACGGGCTGGATGAAATCGTACTGGCTACCCATCTATTCCGCCCGGTCCGTCTGCTGCTGTATCTCCTGCCCTGGAACTGGGTACGTACCAGTCAGTTACCTCGCGCACAGCGCATTCAACACGTACTGGAAGAGCTTGGGCCTATCTTCGTCAAGTTTGGGCAGCTCCTGTCTACCCGACGCGATCTGTTACCCGAAGACATCACCGATGCACTGACTAATCTGCAGGACAGCGTGCCACCGTTTCCCGGCATACAGGCCCGACGCATTATCGAAGCAGAACTGGAACAGCCGTTGGAGAGCCTGTTCCAGCAGTTTGATGAAGTACCGCTGGCATCCGCCTCCATAGCCCAGGTTCATGCCGCCGTCATGCACGATGGCCGGGAAGTAGTGGTGAAGGTCGTCAGGCCCGGCATCGACGAGGTGATCAAGCGCGACATGGGTCTGTTGATGATCCTTGCGGAACTGGCAGAGAAATATTCCGAAGACGGTCGCAGGCTTGGTCCCTGTGACGTCGTGGCTGAATACCGCAAGACCCTGCTGGATGAACTGGACCTACTGCGTGAGGCCGGTAATGCCACCCAACTCAGACGCAATTTTGCAGACATGCCTAACATGGACGTGCCGGATATCGAATGGGATCTGACTCGTCGTAGTGTGATGGTGATGGAGCGGGTGCATGGTATTCAGGTCGATGACAAGGATGCCCTGCTGGCCGCAGGCGTGGATCTGAAAGAACTGGCAATTATGGGTGTCGACATCTTTTTCACCCAGGTTTTTCGGGATCGCTTTTTCCACGCCGATCTGCATCCCGGTAATATCTTTGTCGTGCCAGCGACGGACACCACACCGCTGAAGCTGGTGCCGGTAGACTTCGGTATCGTCGGTTCTCTGAGTGAATCTGATCAACATTACCTGGCGGATAATTTTCTCGCCTTCTTCAAGCGCGATTATCGTCGTGTAGCAGAACTGCATGTGGAGTCGGGCTGGGTACCGCCCAACACCCGGGTCGATGATTTTGAATTTGCCATTCGCAGTGTCTGTGAACCGATCTTTGAAAAGCCGATCAAGGATATTTCTTTCGGTCGATTATTATTGCGCCTGTTCCAGACCGCGCAACGTTTCCAGATGAAGATCCTGCCGCAACTGATCCTGTTGCAGAAAACCCTGGTCAACATCGAAGGCCTGGGCCGTTACCTATATCCCGATCTGGATATCTGGAGCGTCGCCATGCCCTCGCTGGAACACTGGATGAGTGAGCGCGTTGGCGCCAGACGACTGTTTGGTAAATCACGTGAAAATATTCCCCTCATCATCGAACGTCTGCCCGAGCTGCCCGGTTTGCTGATTAATGCGCTGGAAAAGGCCGGTGGTAACCCCGAGCATGAACTGAAACAGGAAAAGCAGATGGAGCAGATCCGTAAGGAGCTGCGCGCCGCTAATCGTCGGACGGTGGTTGCGATTGTCGGTGGTGCACTGCTACTCAGCACCGCAGTGTTATTAGGCCTTGATGGTTATGCCCCGCAGATGGTCGGAGAGGCTCCGCTGACGGCCTGGATCACAGGTAGTCTCGGTTTGGTCTTCCTGGTTTCGGCCTTACGAGAATGAGCTTGAATTGCATACCCTATAGGTAAAAAACAGGGTTGTTTTTTGGCTTGCTAGCGGAGACAACTCATTATTCCAATCCGGATAGCTCACGAATAAGCCCGGAGTATTTTGCTTTCATTCGGCTCCAGCTCAACTGCGCTAGCTGCGGAACCGGCGCGTTTTTATTGCTGATGAATCGAGCGTGATGCTCGATCATATCCACCGCACCGGAGGCTTCCGCCTGTATATCATCACGGCAGTCCGGGTAGCTATACCGGGCATCGAATAGTTCCGGATAGGCAAGTCGATTGGGTACGATGGGGATGCAGCCGGAAGCCACCGCTTCGAGTACCGAAAGCCCCTGAAACTCGTGTGTCGCGGTGGCGAGAATGATGTCGGACGCCCTCAACCACTGGAAATACTCTTCCTTCGTTTCAGCGTAACCAAACTGATCCAGACGATGTTGAAACTCTATCTGTATGACTGAAAATTCTTCCGGTACCCGCCTGAATTTTTCGCCCATGATACAGAGCCGGTAATCGGTGCCGCGTTGTTCCAGTTCACGTAGAACCGCCAACAAGCGATCAGGTCCCTTGTCATATTCCCACCTGGCGGCCCAGGCTATCCGCACCGACTTATTGTTTTTCTCGTGCGGATAATCTCCTTTTATATTGAAACTCTCATCGTTTAACGGCACGGCTAACAGGCTGGATTTTTTCTCCAGTATTTCGACAAGATTATCAGGTACATGATCCGGCATGTTTTTAAGAAACTGTCTGCTGCTTGATAAAAACGTAGTGCGGTTGTATTCACTGTTGAAGGCGATGTGATCGGCACACAGGGCGGTGTACAGATTCAGTGACTGATTAAATACCTGTGAGTGTTTCTGTTCATTGCTAAGGGGATAGGCGAACTGGTTTTCGTGAAAATATACAAGTGTTGGGATGACTGCCAGCTTAGGTACCATGCCGCGCAGTGCGGAAAGATCGGTCATTGAGGTGGCGATTAAGAGATCATAGGGCGCGTTCAACGCTTCACTCTCAGTATAGGCCCAGCTCAGGCTGTTGCCGCGCAGACGCCAGGCGAAATAACGGGCGGGCAGGGTGAGTACAGTCCATTCGTGTTGAGGAAAGTTAGTGACCAGTCCCTCGCGCCAGTAGCGGTGACTGCTGGTATCGTAGGCCGAGAGCAGGAGGATTTTCATAGACGTGTACTGCGCGGAATGTGATTCGCTGTTTGATGGAATAACGAGGTGATGGTCTTAGTGTCGTACCAGAGTGCGTTCGACCTCTTCGCGGCGTTGTTCGCCACACAGGACTGCAATCAGGTGCAGGGCAAACTCCATTGCGGTACCGGGTCCCCGCGAGGTGATGACCTTACGATCCTGAACCACTGCCTGTTGTTTCAGCGTGACGGTTTCCAGTTGCAGGTCTTCCAGAACACCCGGGTAGGCGGTTGCCTCACGACCCGCCAGTAAGCCGGCGTTTGCCAGTACTCTGGGGGCAGCACAGATAGCCGCGGTATATTTGTTCGCGTTCGCCATTTTGATCAACAGGCTTCGAATGCGGGGGTCCTGATCGAGGTGATCGGCACCGGGTAGACCACCGGGTAATACAATCATGTCGAACGCCTGATCCATCACCTCGCCAAGGCTGGTGTCAGCGACTAATGTCACCCCGCGTGAGGCCACGATGGGCCCATCGTCAAGACTCGCGCTGATCACCTCTATGCGCGCACGACGCAGCAGGTCGATGATCGTGACGGCCTCGAGTTCTTCGCAACCCTGGGCTAGCGGGACGAGGACACGCGCCATTGTTTAGCTTCCTGCTCGCGGCGGCTCATGAGCCGGGTAATGGGTACCAGTTTGACCCCATGCTTCTGTTCCAGCTCGGGCAGTATTTCATGCAGAATGCGCAGGGTATCCGGCAAGGGGTGACCGATAGCGATGGCCGTTCCTTTTTGCTGCGCCTTGAGGATTAGTTGTCTGAGCTGCTGTCTAACAAAGCGCTCATTGGGTTCGTGATCCAGAAAGATGTCGCGAGTCGCGGTTGGAATGCCATTCTCGTGGGCAATTTTGCCTGCCACCGTTTTTGAGGTGGTACGGCTATCGACAAAAAACATATCACCTTTTTTACTCAATGCCTGCATCAACCACTGCATATGTTTGTTCTGCGCGGTGAGTTGACTGCCCATGTGGTTATTGACACCAATCGCGTGTGGAATCGCCAGTACGCTTGTATGGAAGGTCTTGAGAAAATCGTCATAGGACATTGAGGAACGTAACGCGCCCGGACCGAGCAGGCGATTATGGTGTTCTGCCTCCATCGGCAGATGCACCAGGATCTCGCTGCCCTGTTGATTGGCAATCGTGGTCAGTCGTTTAATGTTCGGCGTATGCGGCAGGAAGGAATAGGTCACAGGGCCGGGCAGACTCAGGGCCTGCAGACCGTCACTGAGGCGATAACCCATGTCATCAATGATAATGCTGATCATCGGGATTGGTGTTTCGTTTTCATCGGCATGACTGAGTGTTGACCCGAACAGTGCCAGGCTGGCAGCCAGAAGGGGCGTCAAGCAAAGTCTGTCGAAGAGTTTACGCATCGTCTTTACCGTTGCTTATAGGCTTGCAGGATCGTCATACCCTTGAGCAGGTTGAGTGCCTCATAGAGTTCGTAATCCGTGGTGGCAAGGGATTCACTTTTTTCTTCCGAGCTGGCTGCGTGCTCTTCACCATCACCATTCTTCAAATGACCACTCAGCTGAGATTCCTTAATCGGGCCACTTACCAGTGGTTCTGCGGTGGTGACTTTCAGTTTGTCGAGAACAATGTCCGGGGTAATGCCTTCGGCCTGAATAGAGCGTCCTGACGGTGTGTAGTAACGGGCCGTGGTGAGTTTCAGGGCGGATTTGTTATTCATGGGAAGGACGGTCTGCACGGAGCCCTTACCAAAGGTCTGATAGCCCACAATCACGGCTCGACGCTGGTCCTGGAGTGCGCCAGCGACAATCTCGGATGCCGAGGCAGAACCACCATTCACCAGTACAACAACGGGGGCGCCGTTCAGCATATCCACCGGTTTGGCGTTAAATTTCAGACTGGAATCAGGTACACGGCCTTCGGTATAAACGATCAGGCCATCGGTCAGGAAGGTGTCTGATACCTCTACTGCCGCATTTAATACACCACCAGGGTTATTGCGCAGATCGAGAATCAGTCCCTTGATGCCGTCCTTATTCTGCTGCTTCATCTTACTGATGGCGGTACGCAGGTCTTCTCCGGTATGAGACTGGAAGTTGGAGATACGCACATAACCGAGTTCGGGACTGAGCATACGGCTTTTGACGCTGCGTACCTTGATAACCGAGCGGATCAGGGTGACCTTGAAGGGCTTGTCCTTATCCTCACGGACGATGGTCAGGACGATAGGGGCACCGGGTTTGCCGCGCATTTTCTTTACGGCGTCAGTCAGGCTCATGCCTTTAACCGGGGTGTCGTCGATACGGATGATCAGATCGCCCGCCTTGATGCCGGCACGCTGCGCCGGGGTATCATCGATTGGCGAGATGACCTTGATGAAACCGTCTTCCATGCCAACCTCGATGCCCAGTCCACCAAATTCACCACTGGTGCCTTCCTGCAGGTCCTGATAGGCGTGGGAATCCAGAAATGAGGAGTGCGGGTCGAGGCCTGATAACATGCCGCGGATAGCGTTTTCCAGCAGTTCGCTGTCTTCCACAGGTTCGACATAGTCGGATTTGATTTTTTCAAAAACTTCGGAAAAGGTGCGAATCTCAGTGAGTGGCAGACGATTTAAGTCCTCGCTGCCGGGCTGGTCTTCGCCCATCGCAAACTGGCTGCCGAGGGCAAAACCCAGACATAAGCCCAGTAGAGTTTTACACATAATCTTCATAAAAAATCCTATAGGAAGCGCGCACTTGGCTGCTTTTTCCGATCAAATTTGTCAAGCATACATGGCAGATAAGGTCTGATACAAGAGATTCCCGCCGACCTTGACTCAGGATCTGCTCAGATTTTTTGGGCGGCACCAGCGTGCGGGATCGCTGGGTGCGCCCTGTTCGCGGATCTCAAAATACAGGCTGGTCTCGAGGTTTCCGCCGGTATTACCCATGGTTGCAATCAGTTCACCTCCCTCAACGGTGTCACCGACGGACTTGTAGAGGGACTGGTTGTGGCCATACAGCGTCATATAACCATCACCGTGATCAATAATCACTAACAGGCCCAGGTTTCTGAACCAGTCGGCGAACACGACCCGGCCTGTACTAACCGCGAAAACCTTTGTTCCGGCCTGTGCCTTAAGCATCACTCCCTGCCAGCGCAGCGACCCCTTGTTCCGCGAACTGCCAAAACGTTTTACCAGACGACCCTGGGTTGGCCACGGCAGCTTGCCTTTCATGGAAGCAAAGGGGACACGTTGTTTATCTACCTTGCGGGCCTGCTGTTCAAGCCCGCTGATGAGTTCTTCGAGTTGACTGAGATCGGTCTGCATGGCGAGTAATTGATCGCCCTGTTTGATGATCTGTTGATCCAGCTTCTGCATGATCTGGTTGCGTTCGGCTTTGCTCTCTTCGATCTGATTAACTACCGCGAGTTGGCCCTGTTTTAGCTGGCGCAGGGTACTGGCCTCAAGCTTGATGGCCTCTTCCAGTTTGGTGAGTTCGTCCAGGTGTTCTTTGACCAGTTCAATGTTGCGTGTCCGGGCGCGGTTAAAATAACCGTGGTAAGCGAGGTTGCGGCTTAACAATGCGGGGTCTTCCTGATTCAACAGGAGTTTTAGATAGTCCTGCCTGCCCTTGATATAGGCGGCGCGGATCTGTTTTGTGAGCAGGGTTTTCTGTTCCTCTAATTTAGAGGACGTTTGTTTCACTCGTTGTTTGAGCTGACCTAGATGTGTTTGTTTGGCACTGATTTTCTGCTGCAGGTCATTCAGTTGCTGGTGGGCATCGACCAGCTGTTTTTCGTTACGTTGCAATTCGGCGCGCATCTGGTCTGCGGCCTGTCGTTTGAGGGTTTGATCTTTCTCCAGCGTGTTGATCTTTTCACGCAGGTTTTCACGCTGGTCGAGCTTTTGTTTGATATCAGCCGGTTCAATGGCGTTTGTTGTCTGACACAACAGACCGAGCAACACCAGAAGGAGTACTTTAGAGGACGGCATTTACCCCAACAGACGCGTCAGACGAGTGGGAGGGGCATTACGGTGTATTCGCTCTGACTCCTCGAGGGCATCCAGTTTTACCAGCGAGCGTCCGCTCATCTCTTCGGGTATTTCCATGCCGAGCAGGTAGAGCATGGTTGGGGCAATATCAGCCAGACTACCTTCATTAAGCACTTCTGCATGGCGCCCCATGTAGAGCAGGGGTACGGGGTTAGAGGTATGGGCGGTATAGGGCTGACCGCGATCCATCTTGGTAGAAATGCTGCGCATGCGTTCCGCGTTACCGTGATCTGCGGTGATCAGTAATTCAGCACCGGTTGCATGGGCCGCGCCAATCACTCGGCCAAGACACTTATCCACGGCCTCAACGGCCTTTACAGCGGCAATGAAGTCACCGGTATGCCCGACCATATCGGCGTTGGCATAATTACAGATAATGGCATCGTACTTTCGACTATAGATAGATTCGACCAGCCGGTCAGTGACCGCATAGGCGCTCATTTCCGGTTTCTCATCATAGGTCTTCACATGTGGCGATGGGATCAGGATGCGATCCTCACCCTCGAAGGCACGTTCTTCGCCACCGTTGAAGAAGAAGGTGACATGCGCATATTTTTCCGTTTCGGCAATGCGTAATTGTTTCAACCCACGTTCTGCGATGTATTCCCCGAACACATTCTGCAACCGCTCAGGTGGGAATGCGGCCGGTATGTCATAGCTGGCACTGTATTCCGTGAGACTGATGAACTCTCCTAACTGCGGGTGCTCACGACGTTCGAACTCGTTAAATTCATTACGGAACAGGGCTTCAGAGAGTTGACGTGCACGGTCGGCGCGGTAATTCATGAACAGCACGATGTCACCATTCTGCATATGTGCGGGTTCTCCATCACGCGGCACGATGACTGTGGGCTGTACAAATTCATCGGTCTCACCGCGCTCGTAGGCCATGTCGACAGCGATGAAGGGATCACTCGATTCATATTCCGCCTGACCACTCACAACAAGGTCATAGGCCAGTTCGATGCGATCCCAGTTTTTGTTTCGATCCATCGCATAAAAGCGCCCGACCAGTGATGCGATGCGTCCAACGCCGAGTTCCAGGAATTTGTTGTAGACCCGTTGAATGGAGTCTGCCGCACTTTTGGGTGCTGTGTCCCGACCATCCAGGAAGGCATGCAGATAGATGTCCTTCACTCCGCACTCGGCGGCCATTTCGATGGTGGCCACAATATGGTCTTCATGACTGTGCACACCACCCGGCGAGAGAAGTCCCATGAGATGCACTGCACGATTGTTTGCCGCGGCCTTTCTGAAGTTGGCTAACAGTAATTCGTTCTCCTTGAAGCTGCCAGACTCAATGGCGCGACTGATGCGGGTGAAGTCCTGATCGATAACTCGACCGCCACCGATATGCATGTGACCCACTTCGGAGTTGCCCATTTGTTTATCGGGCAGACCGACATCAATACCAGAGCAACTTAACAGGGTATGCGGATAGAGCCCCCACAGACCGTCCCACGCCGGTTTGCTGGCACTGTGAATGGCATTGTACTGGGTGCTTTCGCTGTATCCCCAACCGTCGAGTACGAGGAGGATGATGGGATGTGTAACTGTGGACATGTCAGATTCCGATTTCCAGAAGACGCCTGTCTGCGTGAGATCTCCGTGTGACGTGTATACCCGTGGCGATGAGAGACAAACGCTGGACCCTATTCGGTATTAACAGTCGACTCAAGATTGTAAAAGTGTATCATGTTCGCGCTTCCGATTTCTCGCAACGGCGTGAAAAACGGGGCATTCTACCAAGGCTTTGAGCCTTTGTTATCGTTAATATCATAAGTAAGAGAAAAAAATGCAGCACTTTGGCGAATTCATAAGCAATCACTGGATCCTGTGGTCAGTCTTTATTGCCCTTCTCGGTATGCTGGTCTGGAGCCTTATCGCTGGCATTACGGCCGGCATCAAGCAGCTCAACGTCACAGAATTTACCCGCAAGATAAACCATGACAAAGCCGTCGTGCTGGATGTCCGAGAAGCCGAGGCCTATGCAAAAGGCCACATCCTCAATGCCCGACATATTCCGGCGGGGTCGATGGAAGAACGGTTTGCGGAACTGAAGGTACAGCGTGATGTGCCGATACTCGTATACTGCCAGACGGGATCGACCTCTTTACGCGCCGCCAAAGTCCTGGAGAAGAAAGAATTTACCCAGGTGTATTCTCTGAAGGGCGGTCTGCAGGCATGGCTAGAGTCAAAATTACCCCTGAGCACTGATTAATCAGGACGCTCAGGTAATCAAAAAAGCATTAACAGGAACCGGCAATGACAGATAAAAAACAGGAAAAGCAAGAAGCGGCACAGCAGACCGAGGCAACAACTGCACAGCTGGCTATCAGCAAAATTTACGTTAAGGATATTTCATTCGAAGCACCTAATTCACCCAAGGTATTCACCGAAGAATGGAAGCCCACGGTTGATATCCAGTTGAACAACAATGCACAGACACTGGAAAAGAACACCCATGAAGTTGTTCTTGCGATCACCGTGACGGTTAAGTTCGAAGACAAAACCGTGTATCTGGTTGAAGTACATCAGGCGGGTATTTTTAATATCAGTGGTGTTCCGGAACAGCATCTGCCAGCGATGGCAGCAACGGTCTGTCCGAATATATTGTTCCCTTATGCACGTGAGGCAATTTCTGACATCGTGACGCGTGGTGGTTTCCCACAGTTGTTGCTGGCACCGGTTAATTTCGAGGCCCTGTATAGTCAGGAAATGCAGCGTCAGCAGGCCGCCGCTGCCGCTGGTGCAGATGCAGCGACTTCCGAGGACGCCGCAGAGCAGGTCAAGCACTAGACTGTCCGCCATATGGGCAGTCGTCCGATTCTGGTTGTCGGTGCCGGTTCATGGGGAACGGCACTGGCAATCCTGCTCGCTCGCAATGGGCATGAGGTCATCCTCTGGGGTCACAAACCCGATCATATTGCGACGCTTAAACAGCAGCGCGAAAATGCCCGTTTTTTACCGGGTGTTCGCTTTCCCGACAATCTTCAACTCGAAGCAGATCTGAATCTGGCGCTGCAGACCAGCCGCGATATCCTTTCCGTCGTTCCCTGTAAGGGACTGCGCTCCCTCCTAAAGCAACTCGCTCCCTTTGCAGGTGCAGAGATGAATTTCTGCTGGGCTTCCAAGGGACTGGAAGTCGGCACCCAGAAACTGATTCACGAAATCGTCAGTGAAGAACTGGGCGATGAGGTTTCACAGGCCGTGATTTCTGGCCCAACCTTCGCCACAGAGGTTGCCGCCGGGCTGCCGGGTGCGGCAACCGTTGCCTCACTGGACAGCGCTTTCGCAGAAACCTGGGCCTCACGACTGCACGGCGAGACCTTCCGTGCCTACAGCAGTGAAGACGTGATTGGGGTTGAACTGGGTGGCGCCCTGAAAAATGTGATGGCGATCGCCGCCGGCATGGCCGATGGTCTGGGGTTTGGGGCGAATACACGCGTCGCTCTGGTGACTCGCGGTCTGGCGGAGATCATGCGTCTCGGCGAGGCCATGGGCGCTCGCCGGGAAACCTTCATGGGGCTTGCCGGTATTGGCGATCTGATTTTGACCTGTACTGATGACAAATCCCGCAACCGTCGGATGGGCAAGGCCCTGGCCAGTGGTTTATCGGTGGCAGAGGCGGAGCAATCCATCGGACAGGCCGTAGAAGGAATCAAAACCGCGCATGCCGCGATTGAACTGGCCGGACGCCTGCAGATAGAACTTCCGATTTCAGAACAGGTTGTGGCGATTCTACAGCAACAATGCACACCAACAGAGGCTGTTCAGGCCTTACTCTCCAGACAGCCTGGAAAAGAGCTTTAAATCCTTAAGAATCCGGCCTGGTTACCGATAAAAGGTATACGGATGTGATTAGGGGAACATCCGGCATAGTTCTTGCTGCCTTACAACAGAATCAGTGCGTACATACATCCCGTCAAAAAAGAATTATTATTGACAATTAAATAGTTACAAAATATAAGCCATATATTGTATTAGCTTTCGTCTGTATCTTATTGTATCCATAAGGTGACAGAATTCTGACAGAGACGTAAGTTGGAACAGTAGTGAACCGGAGTCGGAGATCTCGGTGTGCTAGGACTATTCAAGAAAAAACCAAGAAAAAACACATTAGCGGCCATTTGCCCTGGTGACGATGTCATTTCTGTTGCGGTCATACGCCGGGATGATGGCGTCTCCCCGGTACTGGAACTGAGTGTCTCCGAGCCCAGAGACAAGCAGGTCGAACTGCATAAACAATTGCAGGCAATACTGAAGAAATATCAGCTCGGTGATGTCATCTGTTCAAGCATGATGGAACTCAACGAGTACAACCTGTTACTGGTTGAAGCGCCTGATGTGCCTCCTTCCGAGCTCAAGGCCGCGATGCGCTGGAAGGTCAAGGATATGATCGATTTTCATATCGATGATGCCCTGATCGATGTCTTCGAGGTACCAACCACCAAAGGCTCTGGCAGGAATTCGGTGATGTATGCGGTTGTCGCCAGGATCAAGGAAACCAAGCAGCGCATTGATACCCTGGTCGAGGCCGGCTTTGAACTTTCCAGCATCGATATTCCTGAACTGGCGATGCGTAATGTAGCGTCCCTGTTACCGGAAGATGTCAGTGGGGTTGCGCTGGTTCATCTGGGGGCGAAACGGGGACTCATTACTATCAGCCGGCAGTCTGCACTGTATTTTTCCCGTCGAATAGATACCGGTAGCGATGTGCTGTTCAGTGTTCTCGAAGGCGAGGAGCTGAATCAGCAGGCAGAGGGCTGGCTGGACAGTATCGTGATCGAGATTCAGCGTTCACTGGATTACTACGACAGTCATTTCTCGCAGCAACCCGTCAGTGGTGTGGTACTCACGCCGCTGGGCAGGCACGTTGAAGGTCTTGAAGGCTATCTTCGCAGCCAACTGGATCTTCCAGTACGCATTCTCGATGTGAATGACCTTATTGATAGCAAACAGCCCCTTGAAGCAGAGCAGCAGATGCAATGTATTGGAGCGCTGGGTGCGGCACTGAGGCAGGAAGAGAAAGCGCTATGATTCAGCAGATCAATCTTTACCAGCCAATATTTCGTCAGCAGAAGAAGGTGTTTTCTGCCTTGGCAATGCTACAGGTGCTGGGTGTTGTGCTGTTGGCACTGGCCGCGATCTATGCCTTCGCCTACCAACAGTTAACACAGTCCAGGCAGCAACTCGCCAATCTCGAAATCCAGCATGCGGCAGCAAAACTGGAAGTGGCTAACTTCGAGAAACAGTTTCCAGTGCGCATAAAAAGCCGACAACTGGAGCAGAGAATCGTCCGTAAGGAACGTGAGTTGGGTGAGAAAAATCAGGTGCTGGAGGCGTTGAAAAAAGGTGGCTTTGGAAATACAGCCGGTTTTTCCGACTATCTTGAAGGTTTTGCGAGACAGACCGTCAATGGCGCCTGGATAAATCGCTTTTCGATCTCCAGTGGTGGTCGTTCTGTTGCGCTGGCAGGCAGCAGTATTCAACCTGAACTGGTGCCTGTATATATCCAGCAACTCTCCAGCGAACAGTCATTCAAGGGGCTGACATTTGAAAAACTGGATCTGCAACGATCCAGTGAAGAACCCTGGAAGGTTGATTTCCAGTTATTTACACGCGAGGCAACATTACCGGACAACAGCGATGGATAAAGTAAACCAGTTGCTAGCGCGCATTGATGAACTAAACATCAAGGAACGTGGATTGATCATGCTGGGCATTGTGCTCGCCTGTTACATGATCTGGGATAGCATGTTGATGTTGCCGGTGGATCAGGAAACCACCAGCCTGCAGCAG
>JBFIID010000032.1:0-14028 GCA_041601415.1 Gammaproteobacteria bacterium | reverse complement strand
TATGTGTGAGGCCGGTGGTTGGTGACACTATGGCGCAGAGTGTAGTGTAAGGTCTTAAGTATGCCGCATCCAGCTTCTGTCCCAGTCTTACTACAAGGATATCAACGCGTGGTTTCTGTTCGGGTTTACAGGGACCGGTGAGAACCTCTCCCAGCTTGCTATAGGTATTGATCGCGCGTGAACTGTAATCATCCGCTTCGAGAATCTGTATTAACATTATGTGATCGCCAGTCTGTTCTTATGTTGCTCTCTGATTATGCTGTTCCAGCTGTTCGCGGGCATTACGGATTACCTGCTGTGTCTCGGTTAGCATCTCATCTAAATATGTCGCCAGTATCTGTGTTGCCTGTGCATAAAAGACCAGAGCGTCGGCGTCATTGTCGAACAAGGCATGCTGTATATTTACATCGTCAATAAAGAGTTTTATTGCACCCGAAAACAATTTGTGCGGCATGAAGTTATTCAGGTCCTTGCCTATGTCTGCTGCCTGATACATTGCGGCCAGAGTGCTCGCCACGGCTGATCGACTGCCGACAGGGACATCTACAAAGTTGCGCATGGCGAGTATATATTCATTGACACTATGGCCATGCTGGGATTCCAGTTGTTCGATGACATGGCTTGCAGAATAGTTGTTCGAGAAACAGCTGGCGATTTGTTGTTGAAGTGAGAGTTTGTTCAGGTGCTTTTTATACCGCACGGGTAGTTTCGTCGTCGCGATCGGTTTGGTGCCTTTGATCAAGGCGCCATCGCCAACATTAAACCATTTTATTCCGGGTTGATTCTGAATCGCGATTTCTGCGATGTTGCGTGAAAACACCAGCTTCTCGGTGGAGATGATGGTTTTGCCAAAATTGCCGTCCAGCTTGAACTGGCTGTTCACATCGACTTTTTCTGTTGCCCGTTGGGCATGAATATAGTGTGTGGCATGCATTCGTTCGGTGTCGCTGGGGGCGCCATAGTCGACGCCGAGCAGATATACCTCGTTGGCTCCCAGTTCGCTGGCAAAGGCGATAGCACTGTTGGTTACGGTTGGGTTAACGTGCTGTGTGACAGGGAAGCTGTCTTCGAGCAAGGCCGAGGCCGGGTCATTATATTTCTGGAAAATAAACGCCTCGCGATAGAGATCATCGACCTCTGCGTCCAGCACGTTGAGTTTCAGCGCAGTGATGTTTTTGTAGGAGTCCACTCCGGCCCAGCTAATCACCGCCTCTGCATCTGAGCGTCTTTCCTGATGCACGTGATAGTCTGGCACGATGTCATTCTTTAACAGCGAAGTGATCGCGGTGCCACAGGCGAAAATAATGAAATCATCCGTGTGCTGTTTGAGATAAGCAATTGAGTCGTCCAGTGAGGGCCCGGCACCGACAATAGCGACGCGCAGGAAGTCTTTAATGCGTTTTCCGGTAAAGACTTTCCTGGCCGCGATGATATTACCCAGTGCGTTGACCAGACCAGCACGTTGATCTTCATACCAGCCTGCCGTCAGACCATCACTGGAAACCCGGTAATGCTGATATTCCAGTGCGATGAAACGCTGTATTTCTGCCGTTGAGAACATGCTGAGTTGCCAGCGCGTGTTCTGAATAAACGGGTAATGTGCGGCGAGAAAAGATTTTTCCTGTTCGATTGCCTGCTCTGCTTTTTGACCCACAATCAGTGACAGTCTTCTTGCGGGGTCCATCTGCATGTACTCAAAAATAAGCCGCCAGGGGGTGATAAACAGCGAACAATAAAAAAGATCAATCTCTGGTTCGTAGATCAATAATGACAACACATCTCTGGATTGAATGAGTTGTGAGAGATGGTATCCAAGGCCGACACCATAAATGCGCAGGTAGGGTATGAAACGTGGATTAAAATTCTGGTTAAAATTCGTTCTGTTCGTCTCATCCACCAGTTGACTGATAGAACCCACATCATACAGTGCCTGATACATACGCGTGCTAAGCGGGTTGCGTTGATGCCAGTCGGGTTTGTACTGCAGTGCGTAGGTCGGACTGATGTCCATGTCAAACGGCAGTTTCTCCAGCATGGCCCGGGCACCATTAATATTCATTGGCCCCTCTGCGTAATACAACAGCTTTTGAGCCGCTACCTGCAGTACATTCGGGCTTCCATCCGGGTTTATGCAGAGGCGATAGTCCCTGCATAGATGGCTTTTGATGATGTCGTAAATGGCAGGCTGGGCGGACTGCAGGAAGGCGAGATTGTCGTCAAACATCTCATTGCGAAACCCATCGTTTACTAACTGGTAATTTGCCGCCTCGCCTGAGCCCTGCTGTTCAAATTGAATAGTGGGTGTTGGTGTTGAATCGGACATCCTTCTACCTTTGCATTAGTGGTTGTTGTTATTTGCGCGCGTTTCTGCAAAAAAGCCGTTATCAACAGGCCATCGTATCCTACTGAGAATACAGGAAAAACATATTGGCATACCAGTCTGATAGAGTCTTTGCTAGCCGACACTACCGCTTGAGGTGTAAGCTTACGCAAAAAAAAAATACTCGACTAATGTCTCAGTAGCCTTACCTGTATTTCGGGCAGTGTGGCCACTTCGACTGTCGACCAGCGGGGCTCTACGTCAGGCAGGATGCTGAGGGACGTTTTACCTGAACGGCAATACTAGTAATGGTTAATCAAATGACATCATCTTTACAACAAATTCCCATCTCGGACATGTACCTGTTCGATGGCCTGGATGAGGCCCAACTGGCCAGTATTACGGCCAGTACAAGGCGGATACATCTGCAGAACGGCGAGCATCTTTTTGAACAGATGCAGCCTGCCGAACGTTTCTACGTTCTCGAGTCCGGTCAGATCACCCTGAAACGGTTTTCCAGTGAGGGTGATGAAAAGATTATCGAGATTATCTATCCCGGGCAGAGTTTTGCTGAGGCTGTCATGTTTCTGGGCAAACCACTGTATCCGGTGACGGCGGTTTCGGTCGGTGAGAGTTTCGTTCAGGGTTTCAGTAACCGGGAGTTTTTGAATATCCTGCGCGAATCGAATAAGTCCTGCCTGAAATTGATGGCCGCGATGAGTATTCGCCTGCGTCGACTGGTCAACGAGATCGATCGCCTGACCATGCAGAGTGCCGTGAGTCGAATTGCCAATTATCTGTTGTACCTGCTGCCGGAGGATGCCGTTGCACCTGTGGATGTGCAGTTGAGCACCCCGAAGAATATGATAGCCTCCTTTTTATCGATCAAACCCGAGACGCTGTCGCGAACACTGCATGACCTGAGCGTGCGCGGTGTGATCTCGGTAGAACGAAAAAATATCCGTATTCATGATATGGATGCCCTGCGCGGGTTCAGTGACTGTCCGGAAGAACGCGATTGATCGACTTTCGGCACTAATACCCGTCTATGTATGGCTTGATGTGGATTAGTCAGACCATAGAGTGGCGAGCGATGCAGTCGATCAATCGTTCATGCAGGCTCTTCTCCGCACAGACGATGCCGCGATTGGCTGACAGATACATGCCCTGTGAGAAATCCAGCCGTTTACCGTGAATATCACTGACCGTCAGCCCCGCTTCTTCGGCGATCAACATACCGGCGGCGTGATCCCAGATTTTTTCCTGGTAATCCACGGTCGTAGGTAGGCGCAGATAGGCATCTGCCTGGCCACGAGCGACCACACCATATTTACACTGGCTATCAATCTGTATCGACTGATAGTCACAACCGAGCGTCTTCGCCAGTTGTCGCGACCAGTCGTGGTCAGAGTGGGCAGCTTCCACAGACTCACAGAAACGCAGTTGGGCAGGGTGATCTGTGCCCGCACTACAGGCCTGAAAGGCATCTCCACTATTGATCGCACGCGACCAGCAGCCCTGATCGGCCACGGCCGCAAAGAGAACACCGTCGGCATCTTCCCGATTCAGATCACTGGCCGTGTCGCTGGCGAGTTGGGGACAGCCCAGGATACCGAGTTGCACCTGGCCTTGCTCAATCAGGGCCAGCGAAATGGCGTAATGCCCGCCGCGTAGGAAGCCTTTGGTGCCGTCTACCGGATCCAGTGTCCAGAAACGCGCGGCGCTGGCGTCATGATTGCCGGCATCGAGTGCCTCCAGTAGTTGCTGCTCGGTAATGCCTGGCCAGACAGGACGGAGTACCGAAAGGAGTGTCTCCAGTACAGGTTTCTGACTGGCCTCCCGTAGTAGCCTGGCGGATTCTTCCCCAACCACCGGAATGTCTGGAAATTGCTGGTTTAATTGATGGATGATCACAGCCTGTGAGGCATAATCTGCTATCGTCACCGGGCTGCGGTCATCCTTGCACAGGGCCTGTGTTTGCCCGATTTGCGACTGAATGCTGCGCGTGATCCGGCTGGCCAGTTCCACTGCCTGTGAGGCCGATCGGGTGAGTTCTGTATCGCTTAACATGGTGGAAAGGACGGTGTCCATAAGGCTAGTCGAACGTGTAATTTACAGCCTCTTGACAAGGTGTAGAATCAGACGGTCGTAGAGTTGAGTGCAAAAAATATTCAAATAACGCTAGATTTAAAAGATCAACATTAAATAAAAACAGGGGAGTTCCAATATGTCCGAATCGCATGTTTATCCTGTCCCTGCTGATATCGAAAAATCAGCCTGGATCGATAATAACAAGTATCTGGAAATGTACGAACGCTCGGTTTCAGATCCAGAAGGCTTCTGGGCTGAGCAGGCCGAAGAAATGATTACCTGGAGCAAGCCTTGGGATAAGGTCCTGGAGTGGGATTATCCGAAGGGTTTAACCAAATGGTTTGAAGGCGGTGAGTTGAACGTCAGTGTGAACTGTGTCGACAGACATCTGGCGACTCGTGGCGATCAGACCGCCATCATCTGGGAAGGCGATAGCCCCGACGATGATGCCAATATCACCTACAAAGACCTGCATGAACGTGTTTGCCGCCTCGCTAACGTTCTGCGTGATCGTGGGGTCAAGAAGGGTGATCGCGTATCGCTGTACCTGCCAATGATTCCTGAAGCCGCCGTTGCCATGCTGGCCTGTGCCCGTATCGGTGCGGTGCATTCCATCGTGTTTGGTGGTTTTTCTCCGGATGCCCTGAAAGATCGTATCGTTGATGCCGATTGCCGCGTAGTGATCACCTCTGATGAAGGTCGTCGCGGTGGACGTGGTGTGCCTTTAAAGGCCAATGTCGACAAGGCAATTGAAGACTGTCCAAATGTGAATACCGTGATCGTCGTCAAGTGTACTGGTGGTGATATCGCCTGGAATGATTCAAGGGATATCTGGTACGAAGAAGCCACAGCGGCTGTTTCTGCCGAATGCGAACCGGAACAGATGGACGCCGAAGACCCATTGTTCATCCTCTATACCTCCGGTTCAACGGGCAAGCCCAAGGGTGTGGTTCATACCACCGGTGGTTACCTGCTGTATGCCGCCATTACTCACAAGTACATCTTTGATTATCACGATGGTGATGTGTACTGGTGTACTGCTGACGTCGGTTGGGTGACAGGTCACTCGTACATCGTTTATGGCCCATTGTGTAATGGTGCCACCACTCTGATGTTCGAAGGTGTACCTACCTACCCGGATGCGGGTCGTTTCTGGGATGTGGTAGACAAGCATCAGGTCACCATTTTCTATACTGCTCCTACTGCCATCCGTGCCCTGATGGGACAGGGTGAAGAGCTGGTCAAACGTAGTTCGCGCAAGAGCCTGCGTCTGTTGGGTTCTGTTGGCGAGCCTATCAATCCCGAAGCCTGGGAATGGTATTACAAGGTGGTTGGCGATAGCCGTTGTCCAATCGTTGATACATGGTGGCAGACCGAGACAGGCGGTATTCTGATTACCCCTCTGCCTGGTGCGACAGCACTGAAGCCGGGTTCAGCAACCCGTCCGTTCTTCGGTGTACAGGCTGGACTACTGGACGATAAAGGACAGGAAATTGAAGGGCCTGCTGAAGGTATTCTGGTCATCAAACATCCATGGCCGGGCCAGATGCGCACCCTGTTCGGTGATCATCAGCGCTTCATTGATACCTATTTCTCCATGTACCCTGGCTATTACTTTGCTGGTGACGGTGCGCGTCGTGACGAAGACGGTTATTACTGGATTACCGGCCGTGTGGATGACGTCATCAACGTTTCCGGTCACCGTATGGGTACCGCCGAAGTTGAAAGCGCGCTGGTATTACACGCCGCAGTCGCCGAGGCCGCAGTGGTTGGCTACCCGCATGATATCAAGGGCCAGGGCATCTATGCCTATGTGACCCTGATGTCTGGCGTTGAAGCCACCGAAGAGCTGCGCAAGGAACTGGTCAAGCATGTGCGTACCGAAATTGGTCCGATTGCTACACCGGATATCATTCAGTGGTCACCTGGTCTGCCAAAGACCCGTTCGGGCAAAATCATGCGTAGAATTCTGCGTAAGGTCGCTTCGAATGAGCTGGATAGCCTGGGTGATACCAGTACTCTGGCTGACCCATCCGTGGTTGATGATCTGATTGATCACCGCGCCAATAAATAGTCGATAGACTATTTAGCTGGGCATGTTGCACCGCAGCAATCCTGATGCTAGGATTCTGCGGTGCACTTTTTTGTGCTCTGGAATTAAACTGTACGACCCGACTCAGGAACAGTGACAATGACAGACAAACCTTCCCCCCTTAATCTAGATGACCTGATTGCTGCCCAGAGTGAATACTGGGATAGCTGGTCATCAGCGTTCCTAAAGAGTGTCGACTCACCGGGCCTTTCAGGTTCAGAAAGCGAAAAATTCTGGACTGACGGACTGGATAGCTGGTGGCAATCGCTCAGTGCCTATATGCCGGAAGATGAAACCGGTATGTATCAACGGATGATGGGGCATGGCAAGACTTTTGCCCAGATCAGTGAGCATCTAAAAAATATCATTCAGACGGTAAAACAGGTAAATCGCAACGCAGAAGGCTGGCAGGATGAACTTCGTTCACGCTTCAATCAGCTGAAAAGCGATCTGCATGATATGCCGCTGGATATGCGCAACCTTGAAGAAATGCAGAAACTCACGGGTTTGCCTGTCGAGGCCTGGCAGCATGCAATGAAAGAAAGTGCCCTGTTTGGTGAGGATTATCTGGATCCGAAGGAAGGCACGTCATGGACACAGGCCAGGGCAAAACTGCATAGCGTGATGGAAATGTTTCTGTCTATTCCCCCCACCGGACCCGACCGGGAAAAACAGGAACGCCTGCAACGTGGGGCAAAATTGTCGCTCGATAATCAGCGGGCTATCGAGGCTTATACCGATGCCCATGCGCTACTGGTGACCGATGGGCTGGACAGACTTTGTAGTCGAATTATTGAACGTGGTGAAGAGGGTGATGATCTTCGTTCTTTGCGTGAGATCTACGACCTTTGGGTCGATTGTGGTGAAGATGCCTACGCCGATTTTGTCATGACTGAGCAGTATGCCGAGCTCTATGGTGATCTGGCAAATACCAGTATGCGCCTGAAGCTCCATGTGCAGGATGAGATGGACGACCTGCTGACTCAACTCGGTGTACCTAATCGCAAGGAAATGGATTCCGCACTGAAAAAACAACATCAGATGCGTCGGGAAATCAGCGCACTGCATGTCGCTCTGGAAAAGAGTCAGCAGTCCATCGTCGAGAGTCGTGATTTGCAACAACAGCTGAAGGAACTGCAACAAACAGTTATGGATCTCAAGCAGCAGCTTGTTACACAGCAGCAGCCTGATAACAAAGCAAAACCTGTGAGTAAAGCTGACCCTGCGAAGGTCGCTCCTACGGCCAGAAAAAAAGTAGCTCGAAAAAAAGTAGCCAAGAAGAAGACGACCAGAAAGAAAGCCGCTACTCCTAAGCCAACGACGGGGGGTGAGATCTAATGCCGGTTGATATTCAATCCAACGATTTGCTTGAAGAATTACAGACATTTGGTAACAAACTCGGTCAGAGCCTGAAAAATCTTGCCGAAATGGGTGAGATTGATGTGGGTGTGAGTGCCAAGGAAGCGGTCTACCACGAAGACAAACTGGTGCTCTATCGCTATACACCCCTGGTGGATGTCAAACAGATCAACCCGGTACCGGTATTGATAAATTATGCGCTGGTGAATCGACCCTATATGGCCGATCTTCAGGAAGACCGTTCGCTGGTGAGGGGGCTTCTATTACAGGGCCTGGATGTCTATCTGATCGACTGGGGCTATCCCGATGGCGGTGATCGTTACCTGACCCTGGACGACTATATAAATGGCTATATTGACCGTTGTGTGGATACCATCCGCTCACGCAGCGGACAGGACAGTATCAATATACTGGGTATCTGTCAGGGTGGTGCATTCAGCCTCTGCTATGCGTCTTTGCATCCTGAAAAAGTGCGTAATCTGATTACCACGGTGACCCCGGTCGATTTCCAGACACCTGATGATATGCTGAGCCACTTTGCGAGTAAAGTAGATGTTGATCTGGCGGTGGATGCACTGGGCAATATTCCCGGAACACTGCTCAATGATACCTTTCTATCACTGAAACCCTTGCGTCTGTCGGGACAGAAGTATCTGGACATGGTGAATGCGCTGGAGAACCCTGAAACGGCGAAAAACTTCATGCGTATGGAAAAATGGATATTTGACAGTCCAGATCAGGCAGGTGAAGCGTACCGCCAGTTCGTAAAAGACTTTTACCAGAATAACCGTTTGATTAAGGGCGAAGTTGTGCTCGGTGGAAAGACGGTCAGTTTGAAAAATGTCACCATGCCAGTGCTGAATATTTATGCCTCTGCTGATCACCTTGTTCCGCCCGCGGCCTCGAAGGCGCTGGAAAAGTATGTCGGAAGTTCTGATTACAGTTCGATTGAATTTCCGGGGGGGCACATTGGTATCTATGTGAGTGGTAAGGCCATGAAGCTGATTCCTCCCTCAGTTGCCGGGTGGTTAAAAGAGAGAAGCTGAAAAAAAAGGCCGCTTAGCGGCCTTTTTTTTGACTGATGCGACGCTAGTCAGTCGCTGGATTTAGTCGATGTCTTCAGGAAAGCGTCCCACAGACTTTTTTGCATATTCTGCATGGTCTGCATATTCTCCGGTAACAGCACTTTCATTAAGGTCGCCGGGTCGAAACCGGGCACACCTTCGAGCATTTTATCTCGCATATGATCCATCATTTCCTTTTGTAGACTTTCCACCTCCGGTAAGCCAAAAAAGGTACGTAACTCCTGTGGTGTTGCATCGACGTTAACGGTGATTTTCATAATATTCCCTCTGTTCCAGGTGCAGTCAAGCATGCCGAATTACTGCCAGTTGTCTGCTGTAATGGCCTATTTTTTCTTATTGGACTTGCCAGTTGCAGCTTTGGTGACAGAGCTAACACCATGTTCGGCCCATGCCGAGAGTTCTGATTGGCATTCCTCAAGAACCTCATTCGTTGTACGTACTAAATCTATCATCCGCTGACTGTATTCATTCGCCAGGGCAGTCTGGTATTTCAATAGCTCATTCGGGTCATGCGCGGATGTGACAATCTCGATTTCCTTACTACTGGCTTCCAGACAGGTGTTAAGAATGGCAAGTTGTTGTTCAGTGAGTCTCTCAACCATTTTTGAGTTGATCTGGCCCAGTTCTTTCATTGAATCCAGTGCACTTTTACCCATTTCAGAGAGTTGTTGATTGAGTTCTTTCGTCATCTCGGATCCTCCCATACATTTTTGTACGCAGCAGTCCAGCAGAATATAAAAATACAGTCACTTTGTGTCTAACTAACAGTAACCGAAAGCGATGAAAAAGAATACAGAATTTTGTTCCACCAATGTTGTGCAAAGCGTTGCTGCGTCTGTACATATCTACATTGTACAGACGGGGAATGACGGTGTATTCTCTCGTCCCCTTAATATTAATTATTCTTGCATCGACGAGCCTGTGATTGTCACGGATGTACTTGTCGACAATGCTATTTATCATTAGATAGAGCACATCAGTTCGGAGGTAAGCAATGAGTTCAACATCAAACAACACAAAGCTATTGAAATGGGTCGATAAAATGGCAGACCTGTGTAAACCCGACAGGGTAGTTTGGTGTGATGGTTCTGATCAGGAGTGGGACGGTCTCTGGCAGGAGATGGTTGCTAACGGAACCGCAATTAAGCTCAACGAGGAAAAACGTCCGAACAGCTACCATGTTTGCTCTGTGCCCGCCGACGTTGCACGTGTGGAAGACCGAACCTTTATCTGTTCCGCCGAAGAAAAAGATGCCGGACCGACCAATAACTGGGCCGATCCTGCCGAGATGAGAGAAACCCTGAACGGTCTTTTTTCCGGTTGTATGCAGGGTCGTACGATGTATGTGATCCCCTTCAGCATGGGGCCAGTAGGCTCTGATATTGCCCAGATTGGAGTGGAGATTAGTGATTCCCCTTATGTGGTAACAAACATGCACAGCATGGCTCGTGTTGGCCAGGATGTGCTGGATGTACTCGGAGCTGATGGAGAGTTTGTACCCTGCATTCATTCTGTTGGAGCGCCTCTGAAAGCCGGCGAAGAAGATGTCGCCTGGCCCTGTAATCCCGATAATCGCTATATTGTCCATTTCCCTGAAAGCCGTGAAATATGGTCATTTGGCTCGGGTTATGGTGGGAATGCCCTGCTCGGTAAGAAATGCTTTGCTCTGCGCATAGCCTCCACCATGGCGCGAGATGGAGGCTGGCTGGCTGAGCATATGCTAATCCTCAAACTGACGAATCCTGAGGGCATCGTAAAATATGTGGCAGGTGCCTTTCCGAGTGCCTGTGGTAAGACCAACCTGGCGATGTTGACACCGACTATCCCTGACTGGAAGGTGGAATGTATCGGTGATGATATCTGCTGGATGAAGTTCGGTGACGATGGCCAGTTGTATGCGATTAATCCGGAAGCTGGTTTTTTTGGCGTGGCCCCTGGCACAGGCATGAGTTCAAACGCGAATGCAATGTTGTCCATGGAAGAAAACGCAATTTTTACCAATGTCGCGCTCACTGATGATGGCGATGTCTGGTGGGAAGGCATGACCGCAGACGCTCCTGAACACCTCACCGACTGGAAGGGTAACGACTGGACGCCAGATTCTGATGGTCCTTCATCACATCCGAATGCGCGATTTACCGCCAAGGCAGAACAATGTCCGGTGATCGCAGATGAATGGGAAGATCCGAAAGGTGTGCCCATCAGTGCCATCCTGTTTGGTGGTCGTCGCGCCTCCGTGGTGCCACTGGTGAATGAGGCTCTGAACTGGAACCACGGTACGTTCCTCGGCACCATTATCGCTTCCGAGATGACGGCAGCCGCTTTTGGCAAGATTGGTCAACTGCGACGTGACCCAATGGCCATGCTACCGTTTTGTGGATATAACATGGCCGATTACTGGGGCCACTGGCTGAATATTGGTAAGACGAAGGGCGCTAAACTGCCGAAAATATTTTACGTAAACTGGTTCCGTAAGAATGAAGAGGGTCAGTTCATGTGGCCAGGCTTTGGTGAAAACAGCCGTGTTTTGAAGTGGATCTTCGAACGTGTGATTGGTACCGCCCATGCGATACCTACACCGATTGGAAACCTGCCGGGTCTGGATGATCTGGATTTCGGCGATCTGGATCTGAATGAGCGGGACAAGGCAAACCTACTGCGTGTCGAGGTCGATGGATGGTTACAGGAGATACCATTGATCGAGGAATACTACGCACAGTTTGGTGATCATTTACCAGCCGAGCTGAGTCAGGAAGTAAAAGACTTGCGTCACCGTCTTGAACAGGCTCGAGAATCTGCAGCCTGACTACAGGCAATGCAAAAAAAACCGCCTTCGGGCGGTTTTTTTTCAGTAATATTCTTTAGATATAAAAAAAGCCTCTGTGCTTTTCAGCACAGAGGCTTTTGGTCTAACTGTCCAGCAGTTTTGCCTGAATTATGCAGCAGCCTCAGTGGTAGCGGCTTTCTTGGCAGGTGCCTTGCGTGCGGTTGCTTTCTTGGCAGGTGCTTTTTTAGCAGGTGCCTTTTTGGCAGGTGCAGCAGGTGCGCTGTTAGTCGTTGTTGCAGATTCAACGCCTTTTTCCAGCCAGGCTGCAATCTCATCTTTAGATTCAGTCAGTATGGCTGTGGTGTTGCGTGCAAAGGCCAGAACCTTTTCATTATATTCAGTCGCCAGGGTTGCCTGTGCAGACAGAACATCTTTGTAGTCTTTGGCTTCAGTAGCGAGTGAAAATTGCTTGTTGCCAGTATCGAGGCAGGTATCGATGATTTCAAGCTGCTGAACACTCAGCTTTTCTGCGGTCTTGGTATTGATTTCAGCGAGCTCTTTCAGAGAGTCGTACGCTTCGTTGCTCAGCTTGCTGATTTCGCTCAGTATGTCGTTTGCCATTGAAAATCTCCTTGTAACACAGTGTGTATGTCATGTTGCGTTGCGTCAATTGTTGCAGTGCACAATACTAGCAAGTTTTTATGTTGTCAATATTAATTCAAAAAAATCTTTTGATTTTTTTCAGCTTTATTTGATGTAGATCGAGACAGAGGGTTCTGAGCTTGATTCGGAATGCGGATTCTATGAGGCAGAGGTAAAGCTAGACCGCCCCCGGCGTATTTCTGAGCCGGGGGCGATATGACTATCAGGCCATATGCAGGCCACCATTAATGGAGAGGTTTGCACCCGTAATATAACCATTGTCTGGTGAAGCCAGGAAAGTGACGGCCCGACCAATCTCTGCGGGTTCTGCGAGTCTACCGACGGGTATTGTGTCGACGATGGACTGACGAACTTCTTCATCAATTGCCATTACCATGCTCGTCGCGACGTAACCAGGTGAAACCGTATTCACGGTAATACCCTGATCGGCCAGTTCACGCGCCAGTGATTTGGTAAAGCCTTTCATTCCTGCCTTGGCAGCAGAATAGTTGGTCTGACCAAACTGACCCTTCTGACCATTAACGGATGAAATATTGATGATGCGTCCATACTGTCTCTCGATCATGCCATCAATCACATTTCGGGTAACATTAAAGACACTGTCAAGATTGGTATCCAGTACGGCATGCCAGTTGGATTCATCCATTTTACGTAACATCCCGTCACGTGTAATGCCTGCACAGTTGACCAGGATGTCAATCGACCCAAAGCTATTCTGTACATGTTCCGCCATAGCGGTGCAGGAGTCGAAATTGGTCACGTCACATTCGACCAGATCGACATCATAACCATCTTTAATCAGAGACTTACGCCATTTTTCAGCGGCGTCTTTTTCAAAAGACAAATGTGTTGCGATAACCTTGTTACCCGCCAGTGCCAACTGCTTGCAGATGTCAGTTCCAATACCGCCTGTACCACCAGTTACCAGGGCTACATGGCCAATTCTCTGTGGAACTGCGGTGTGATCAAGCTTTTGGATACCTGAGAACATGTTGGTCATTTGTTTGACCTGTTGTGCATGTGTCTCAAAATAGTTGTTGATGACTGAATAATTATTCCGTGATGTCTGATCAATAGCGCTGTTTGTCATTTCTGCAAAGTGTGCAAATGACGAAAAAGCCGAGTCGAAACTCTTACTCCACTGATCTATGAAACTTGTCTGTAGGTTGTACATTGGTTTGCACCCTTCAATGTTGTGTTAGCGATATGTTGCAGCGCAGCATACCTGATTGTCAAGTGTCACTCCAGCCTTGAATTGGTGATAATGTTGTAAACAATGAATAGATAATTAAGCCTGAAGAAGGCGGGACTGTATCATTAGCAGATACAGTCCATGGGTCCAGTGCGGTTTTTAATCCTTAGTATCGCCCTTCTTCGTGGGTTCGGTTGTGAATCCGGACAGGGTCAGAAAGTTATTTTGCATATCTTTCCATAGCTTAACGTTTTTCTCGGTTAATTCAGACATAGCGGTGAGCGGTTTGTCGACCACCGTTTGTTTGACCTGGTCCTGAAGCATTTCCTGTTGCTCGGTAAAAAGAGCGAGACTCTGTTCGAGGTAGTTAGAGGCCATACTCTGTGCTGAGTTACCGTAAAAGCGGATAATTCTCATCAGCAGTTCGACGGTGAATATAGGCTCACCACCTTCCTCCTG
>JBFIID010000031.1:0-14222 GCA_041601415.1 Gammaproteobacteria bacterium | reverse complement strand
TTACAGTTTCCGGTTTTGTACCGGACTGTTTTGGCTATAATGTCAGAACAGGCTGTAGCAGGCGTTTTTAAGCAGGATTGAATCTGAATGACATCTAACCGTCCCTATCTTGTGCGTGCTCTGCGCGACTGGATTATCGATAACGGTATGACACCTTACATTCTGGTGGACGCAGAAATGCCTGATGTAGAGGTTCCGAGACAGTATGTCGCTGAGGGCAAGGTGGTGCTCAACCTCTCTCCAACCGCGATCAACGATCTGGATCTTGAAAACGAAATTCTGACCTTCAATGCGCGTTTCTCGGGGCGTTCCTATAACGTGATTCTGCCCGTTCTGTCCATTATTGCTATTTACGCGCAGGAAAATGGTAAGGGTATGGTCTTCGCAGAAGAAGAGCCGGATACCGACCCATCTCCACCGACTGAAGGTGAGAAAAAGAAACCGGCCAGAAAACCGAATTTAACTCTGGTTCAGTAGGCGGGGAGCCTACTTAATATATTCAAACAGCTTGACCACCTTCAGCACGCCACTGATCCGGCGTGCAGCTTCGGTCACCGCATTCGCTTCAATTTCTTTCAGCAGCCCCATCATATATACCACACCATTTTCGGTAACGACCTTGACCCGGGTCGAGTCAAAATCTTTAATGCCAAACAGCTTGGTTTTGACCTTGGTCGTTAGCAGGGTATCGTTTGAGCGAGCTACCATTGAACTGGGTGCCGCCACGGTAATTTCGTTATAAACGTGTTCGACCTTGCGGATATCGCGCACGATATCAACCACACGATTGCGTAATTCCGGTGTCGGTGCCTCACCGCTAAGTAATACCTTCAGGTTGTAAGCTGTCACATTAATATGTGTCTGCTCGTATAACTCGTTATCAGCACGTAGTAACTGGCCGGCCTTTAATTCTATGGAGTTGTCTTCAATCAGGGTTCCTGCGGTACGCCGATCATTGGCTATAGCAACTCCCGTTGCGGCACCGGTGACGATCGCACCGACACAACCTCCAAGTACGCTGGAGATAATACAAACAGTAAGAGCTCTGTAAAGTGGACGTGGCAACATGATTTATTCCTGGCCGATTAACTGGTGGTCGATGATGTCACACAGACAGTGAATAATCATCAGATGTACTTCCTGAATTCTGGCCGTAGAGGTGGCTGGAACGCGTAGTTCTATATCCTCATCAGACAGCGCTGTGGCAGCTTGTCCACCGTCCTTCCCACTCAGCATGATGACCTTCATTTCCTGATCATGTGCAGCGTCGATGGCGTTGGTAATATTACTTGAATTACCACTGGTAGAGATCGCCAGTAACAGATCTTCGGGGCGCCCCAGGGCTCTTATCTGCTTGGCGAAGATGTCGGCAAATTGATAGTCGTTGGCGATGGAAGTCAGGGTTGAGGTGTCAGTTGTGAGCGCCAGGCCTGGCAGGGCAGGGCGTTCAATTTCGAAACGATTTAGCAGTTCAGCAGAAAAATGCTGGGCATCTGCCGCTGAGCCACCGTTACCACAGCTGAGAATTTTTCCACCCTGAAGCAGGCAATTGGCGGCGAGTTCTCCAGCCAGTGCGATCTCTTCTGCGAGTAGTGCGAGAGTCTCCTGCTTTACCTGGATACTGTCGTTAAAGATTTTTTCAATTCTTGAACGTAATGCCATTGGTCCGGAAATCCTGTGTTATCTGTTTGCCGGCTATTATGCCGTGAACGCCTGTTTAATCCAGTCAATCTGTGGATTATCTAAATCACCGTGCATACAGATCACATCAAAGCGGCAGGCAAAGTCACGGTATTGTTTGTTTTTCTGCAGAAAGGATTGGGCGGTGATGAGGATACGTGACTGCTTTTTAATGTCCACAGTCTCAGCGGCCAGACCAAAGGCCTGAGACTGGCGGTAACGGACTTCAATAAACACCAGTATGCCCTGATCCAGCATGATGATATCGATCTCGCCATAACGAGAGTGATAATTTTGCGTCACGTCTTCTAGCCCCTGTTGTCCCAGATACAGGGCGGCAATCTGTTCGGCGCGCTGGCCACGCGGTTTACTTCCCCAGCGCAGCATCAGTTGTGTTTACTGATCGACAACACGAACAGCGTTTTCCTGCTGAGGAATCCCGTGTTTAAAAACAGCCCATTCCAGCTGTCGTTGCATCAGGCCGGATTGATCCATGCTCAGTGTGCCTGTAACACCGCGATAGCGACGAAATGGCTGCAACAGTAGTTTGCCCAACTGGGGTATTACCTGATAGGCATCAACACCCAGCGCATACAGGCGGGCGGATGTTTCAGACTGACTCCAGTTGCGGGCAATGGTCAGGTAGAGCTCTGAATGCTGGACTGTGGTGTCCAGTAGCCAGGGCATATCGGCAAACAGAATACCGTCCAGGTCATGATCTCGAGCTGCATCGACAACACCGCTAAAGACATGGGACGTTGCATAGACAGGTAGCTGAGCGGCATTGTGAAACAGTAACTGTGGCCGGATCTGACGACCCGCCTGGGGATATGCGGCAACAAATATAAAATCGACGTCCTGACGAATTCGTGGCTCAAAGGATAGTTTTGTTCCGGTTATCTGACGCAACTTTTTAGCCCGTTGTTCGCTGCTCTCGATGTTTAATAACTGTTGTATAGGCGTCGAAAAATCCTGTGTGTTATTCGGGTATTGCCGCTGTTTGCTGATTCTGCCCCCCAGTTCCAGCCAGCGTTCCTGAAAGGCGGTGTAGATGCGGTCGCCCCATGCACCTTCCGGTGTAATCACCAGTGCAGACAGGTGACCATCAAACCATGCTCGTTCTGCGATCTGCCGTGCTTCACTTTCAGGTGAGAGGCCAAACTGATAGAGCCCGGTGTCACTGGCTGGGGCGGAAACGTCATTGCTCTGGTTCAGGGCAAGGGTAATCGCAGGAAGCTTGCCTTTTTCCTGCAACACGGACACCGCATCCTTTTCCAGTGGCCCAACGATAAAGTCAGCGCCACCATTGATGGCCTGTTCATAAACGCTGCTTATATTTGCGGCATTGGCATCATAAAAGCGTAACTCTGGTCTGTTTTCCAGTGCGGCATACCAGGCGGTTACCAGGCCATCTCGTATAGCGTTGGCCGCACTCGCGTAACGTCCACTGAATGGCAAAAGTACGGCAATCTGTGATGGGGCTATATCCAGGAGCTGGCTGTTTTTTGCCAACTCAGTGAGAATTTCCAGATTACCGGGGTGATTAGGATAGCTCTCCTGCCACTGGCTGAGCTTTATGCTGAAGTTGCCTGCATCATTGATCTGTAGTTTCGCGAGTAAGGCCAGCTCCATCCAGCCACGCAGTTCATCGACGTCTGGCGGTAATAGCTGTTGCAGAATTTCGGCGCGTAGAGAGTTCAGACCCTCCCATATGGCGAGCCGGTTTTCCTGTTGTTGCCCTTCATCCAGTAACAGTGATGCAAGCCTGATTCTTGCACGTGCATTTTCAATCGCGTTGCCCAGTCGCGCGTAGGCTGCTGCCTGAGTGCGAAACAATGAAACCTGCAGACGGCCAGGCAGGCTTTCAACATGAACCAGATTGAGTGCGTTCATAACCACGGTCGGCCTGTTTTCCTGCAACAGTAGGCGTGCCAGTAACAGTTGTTGCCACGAATAGGCCGGTTTATCCCTGGGAATACTGAGTCCGGAAAGTAAGCTGTTCACGCGATCCAGTTGCGAAATTTCGAGCAGAGACTCCGCAGCGTATAGTTGATAATCAATCGCCTGCTCGCGCTCGGCGCTTTTACTCAGGCTTAAAAACTCTTCTGCCGCTGCTGCAAATTCACCGTTGTTGAAAAGCGACAATGCCTGCTGATCGGGAGGTGTCTGCGTCTCATCCGGACGGGTCGATGAGGTGTCGGGGCCACAGGCCTGTAACAGCAGTAGAAGGATGACCATTAACTGCGGGAGTGGGAAATTATTTCTCGGGTGCATAGCCTGATGCCTGATTAAAATCCTGGAACACCACATGGGGATCACGCGGCGATGTTGTAAGTGGTTTCGTTAGCACTGCGTTTAACGCATCATATCCTAATCTTCAACGGAGTTCAGTTATGCCGGATGGTTCACTTTTTATTGTTGCTACTCCAATTGGCAACCTGCAGGACATGAGCGCACGTGCGATAGAGGTGCTGCAGGAAGTGGATTTGATCCTCGCGGAAGATACGCGCAACAGCCTCAGGTTGTTACAGCATTTTTCGATTCAGACACGCATGGTCGCGTGTCATGAACACAATGAAAAAGCCAGTGTGCAAAAGTGGCTGGAGAAGCTCCAGTCGGGTGCCTCACTGGCCCTCATTTCGGATGCGGGTACGCCATTGATCAGCGACCCGGGGTATCAGCTGGTTGCGGCCGCACAACTGGCCGGCATCACAGTACACCCGATACCGGGGGCTTGTTCAATTATTGCGGCCCTGTCAGTGTCCGGATTGCCGTCCGATCGATTCGTGTTTGAGGGCTTTCTTCCAGCAAAAAGCCAGGCACGCCGGAAGCGTTTGCTGGGACTTTCCGAGGAAGCGAGAACACTGTTATTTCTTGAAGCTCCGCATCGGGTACTCGATAGTGTCAGGGATATGCAGCAGGTCCTGGGTGAGGAGCGCAGGGCCGTCATCGCCAGGGAACTGACCAAGACATTTGAGTCTGTTCATAGTGAATTACTGGCAGATTTGCCAGCCTGGCTGGAGCAGGATGAGTATCGTACCCGGGGTGAGATCGTGTTACTCGTAGAAGGTGCTACGGAACAGCCAGATGATCGCTCAGAGCCTGTGCTGAAAGTGCTTCTGGAGTATTTGCCCCTGAGTCAGGCGGTTGCTGCGACCTGTCAGATTACGGGAGGGAAGCGGAATCAGATCTATCGTCTGGCAATGGATCTGCAGGCGGGGGAAAGTGAGTCGAAATAGCACTTGCATCGCCGTATTTCCCGGTTAGACTCCTTGCCTGAAGAGTCGGCCGGGTAATCGCTGTAATCCCTTTCAGGTTGATTGCAGAGGAAAGTCCGGGCTCCACAGGACAGAATGCCAGGTAACGCCTGGGGGGCGCGAGCCTACGGAAAGTGCCACAGAAAATATACCGCCTGCTGCCTGATTTAATCAGGTCGTCGGTAAGGGTGAAATGGTGCGGTAAGAGCGCACCGCGCCGGTCAACGCCGGTGGCAGGGTAAACCCCATTCGGAGCAAGACCAAATAGGGAAACAGGTTGGTTTCGTATCAACGCTGCGTGGTCCGCGCAAGTTTCCGGGTAGGTTGCATGAGGCACACGGCGACGTGTGTCCCAGATGAATGATTGCCACTGTCTTCGGACAGTACAGAACCCGGCTTACAGGCCGACTCTTCTTTTTCTCTGCTAATAAGCCACCTCAGTGGGCGGAATAACACCTCTCTTAAGAGGTCACATTAAGTTCAATGCACAACGATATGATTAGTATTGACTAAAGAATGCGGCTCATGCGAATGACCATCTGAATTCCAGGTTATTAACGCTAAGTTATTGTTCAGAAAGAAAGATTTCCTCACAAAAACTCCAATGTTTTCTTGACTTTTCTCAACCTCGGTCTCTATAGTTGCGCATGGAGTGGGGAAAAGTGGGTAATTGTGGATCATTTTGGATTTTAGAGAGGTAGGCCGGTGTTCAGGGGTGTCAGTACAGTCAATCTAGATGCGAAAGGGAGATTAGCAATCCCCAGCCGTTATCGTGAACGGATTGGCGTGCTATGCAACAACGCACTGGTGTTAACCGTCAGTCCTCTGGATCGCTGTTTGTGGCTCTACCCCCTGCCTGAATGGGAGGTAATCGAGGACAAACTCAAGCAACTCTCGGATTTCGATAAACAAAGCCGCCGCACCAAGCAAATGATGCGAGGCTATGCCACCGATTGTGAGCCGGATGCACAGGGCAGAATTCTGATCCCCCAGGCAATGCGCGAATATGCGGGCGTCAATAAGCAGACCCTGATTTTCGGGCAGGACAACAAGTTTGAGTTGTGGGATGAAAGTAGCTGGAACGAGACCCATGCAGAATGGCTGGGCCAGCTAGAAGAGGCCGGTGAAAATGCATCGGAAACCCTGCGTGACCTGTCGCTGTAATCGACATGGAGATTTCACCAAAGACGCATACACCGGTACTGGTGGAGGACGTAGTTACGGCGCTGAATATCAGTGCTGACGGGATATACATTGATGGCACCTTTGGCAGAGGGGGGCATGCCAGTCAGATATTAAACAGCCTGGGAGAAACCGGGCGTCTGATCGCGATGGATAGAGATCCGGAGGCGGTAGAGGTAGCGCAGTCCAAGTTTGGAAATGACAATCGATTCATGATCCAGCGAGGATCATTCAGCATGCTCGGTAAGCTGGCAGAAGACACAGGGGTGATGGGCAGGGTCAACGGTATTTTGTTGGACCTCGGAGTGTCGTCTCCGCAGCTTGATGATGCCAGTCGTGGTTTTAGCTTTAGACAGGACGGACCTCTCGATATGCGCATGGATCCAGAACGGGGCATAAGCGCCGCTGACTGGTTGGGCAAAGCCGCTCAGGATGAGATCGCCAGTGTGCTGAAGCGTTATGGGGATGAGAAGTTCGCCCGTCGTATCGCCGCTGCGATTGTCAGGGCCCGTGCGCAGCAGCCCATTGAGCGTACCGCGCAACTGGCTTCTATTATCGCCGAGGCGCATCCCGCCTGGCCTAAAAACATACATCCGGCGACGCTGAGTTTTCAGGCGATACGCATTCACATCAATGACGAACTGGGGCAGCTTGAGTCAGTGCTCACGCAGGCGCTTGATGTGCTGACAATCGGTGGCCGGCTGGCGGTGATCAGTTTTCATTCTCTGGAGGATCGAATTGTTAAGCGCTTCATCCGGGAACAGGCTCGTGGTGACGCATTCCCATTGGGGGTGCCGGTAACCCAGGAACAGATGCGCCCCAGATTGCGAAAGCTCGGAAAGGCGCTGTCGGCCAGGGAGTCAGAAATTGATGAAAACGTGCGCTCAAGAAGTGCAGTTTTGCGTGTAGCGGAGCGCCTCTCCTGATGCGCATGACGATAATGACCCTGCTCCTGATGGTATTTGTATCGGCTCTGCTGGTTGTGGATTCGCGCCACCAGAGCCGCAAGATTTTCGTCGAGTTGCAGGTGCTGGAAAAAAAACGTGATGCGATGCATGAGGAATGGGGACGCTTGCAACTTGAACAGGGTACCTGGGCGACACCCAGTCGAATTGAGGAAATGGCCAGCAACAAACTGGAAATGATTTCACCACAGGCAAACACAATCAAACTGGTACGCTATTAATGGGCGATGTACACACCTATAGAGTTCGGCGCTGGGCAGTACTCACTGTCTTTGCAGTGCTGGCAGTGGTGTTGATCCTGCGTGCCTACGATCTGCAACTGGTGGATAAGGAGTTTTTGCAGGATCACGGTAATGCACGATTTCTTCGGGTTGTAGAAGTACCCGCGCATCGTGGGGTGATCATGGATCGAAATCACGAACCACTGGCGATCAGTACACCGGTGAGTTCGGTCTGGGCTGTACCAAGAAAGCTGAATCAGGCTCGGCATCGCTGGTCGGCGTTGGCGAAGTTGCTGGAAATGAAACCAGCGCAGATAGAAAAGCTGGTCGAACACCGCCTCAATCGCGAGTTCATTTATCTGCGTCGTCATGTCGAACCGGGACTGGCAGAAAAGATAATGGCGCTGAAAATTCCTGGCGTTGCGCTGGAACGCGAGTCGAGACGTTATTACCCGGCCGCCGAGGTGACCTCTCATGTGGTGGGTTTTACCAATGTTGATGATGTGGGCCAGGAAGGTCTGGAGCTGTCGTTCAATGACTTACTGCGTGGTACGCCAGGTGCCAAACGGGTCATCAAGGATGGTTACGGCCGGATTGTAGAAAACGTAGAAAGCATCAGTGCGCCGAACAGTGGCAAAGATCTCGTTCTCAGTATTGATCGACGCATTCAGTATCTGGCCTATCGTGAACTCAAAAGTGCGGTGCAGAAACACAAGGCACGTGGTGGCTCTATCGTGATTCTTGAAGCACGTACCGGTGAAATTCTGGCGATGGTTAACCAGCCTTCCTATAACCCGAACAATCGTAGTGGTCTGAAAAGCGATTTCTACCGCAATCGTGCAGTGACGGATAGTTTTGAACCCGGTTCTACGATGAAGCCGTTCACGGTTGCCGCCGGACTGGAAAATGGTGCATACAAACCGACTACAAAGATTGATACCCGCCCCGGTTATTTCAAGATCGGCAGACACACCGTGAGAGATGCACGCGACTATGGTCTGATCGATGTGGCTACGGTTATCCGCAAGTCGAGCAATGTAGGTGCGAGCAAAATTGCCCTGAGCCTGGATCCGGAAGAAATGTGGGGGCTGTATCGTAAGCTTGGGTTCGGCCAGGTACCGGGTGCCGGTTTCCCTGGTGAAGTAGCAGGCCGTCTTAATGATCACCGCGAATGGGGTGAGATTGAGCAGGCAACGATGTCATTTGGCTATGGCCTGTCCACAACGTCGCTGCAACTGGCACATGCCTATCAGGTGCTGGCCACCGATGGATTGCAACTGCCATTGCGCATCCAGCACAGTAGTGAAGTACCCAGAGGGAAACGTATTATTTCGGCTGAACATGCCAGACAGATACGCAGCATGCTGGCATCGGTAGTGGAAGAAGGTACGGGTAAACTGGCCCAGACCCCCGGCTATTCCGTGGCGGGCAAGACCGGTACGGTGCATAAATCGGCCACGGGTGGTTATGCAGAAGATCGCTACCTCGCCCTGTTTGCCGGAATTGCACCCACCACATCGCCGCAACTGGTCGTGGTGGTGATGATCGATGAGCCCAGCACCGATGAATATTATGGTGGTCAGGTTGCAGCACCGATTTTTTCCAGGGTGATGAGTGATGCATTGAGGTTGCTAAATGTATTACCCGATCAAGCCGAACAACATCTGACAGCGGTTCAGCAGTCCCCGACTGTTCCGGGTGTTGAATGATGATGGCTAGCGCAGTGCAATCATCAATGCGACTCTCCAGATTACTGGAAGGTCTGGCCTCGGTTGCCGCGCAGAATGACCCCGTGATCAATGGTGTTGCACTTGACAGCCGTAGACTGCAGGCGGGCGATCTGTTTATCGCTCTGAGTGGTGCACGCTGCCATGGCCGGGAGTATATCAACGACGCTGTTCAGGCCGGCGCAGCCGCGATTCTGCTAGAGGCAGACAGTCAGCAGGTCGGTGGTTTCCCCGGTGCAGTGCCTGTCATCACCCTGAGTGATCTAAGACAGCAGGTTGGTGAGATTGCGGCGCGTTTTTATCAACATCCGTCGCGTACCCTGCGGCTGATGGGTGTTACCGGTACAAACGGAAAAACCAGTGTCTGCCAGATGCTGGCCTACAGTCTGCAAAAATTGCAGCACAACAGCCCCTGTGGGGTGATTGGTACCCTGGGCTATGGCCTGTATGGAGAATGCGAACCTGCAGCCAATACCACACCGGATGCGATCACACTGAATCAGTTACTGACTGACATGTTAGCCAGGGGTGCGAGACACACCGTGATGGAGGTGTCATCACATGGTCTGCAACAGGGGCGTGTCAGTGCACTGCATTTTGATACCGCAATCTTTACCAACCTGAGCCGTGATCATCTGGATTATCACGGCAACATGCACGCTTATGGGCTGGCGAAAAAAGCCCTGTTCCAGATGCCGGGTTTGCGAAATGCGGTAATCAACCTGGATGATGCCTTTGGTCGGGAATTGCTGGAAAACCTGTCATCGGAAGTTCGTGTGTTTGCCTATAGCATGCAGCGGGATGTGCAGTTCGCCCGTCCCTACTGTGAACAAATGGTTCACGCACAATTAGTCTCCAGCTCCCGAGAAGGTCTGCAACTCATGTTGCAGGCGGGTGATCAGGAGGCCAGTTTAACAACGCGTCTGATCGGTGAATTCAATACCAGCAATTTACTGGCCTGTGTTGCGGCCCTGCTCAGTCAGGACTTTGAACTGGTCGACATTGTCCTTGCCCTGGAGACGGTACCCGTGGTGCCGGGGCGACTTGAAGTTGTGCCCGGAGAAGCTCAACAACCTCTGGTGATCGTTGATTATGCGCACACCCCGGACGGGTTAAAACAGGCGCTCGGGACTTTGCGTAAAGTCTGTACGGGACGCTTGATCTGCGTCTTTGGTTGCGGTGGTGATCGGGACAGGGGTAAACGGCCGTTGATGGGCAAGATCGGCGCTGAACTTGCCGATCACCTGATCCTCACGAATGACAATCCACGCAGCGAAAACCCGGCACGAATTCTGTCTGATATTACCAGCGGTATTACGGATTTGATCGCGGTGGAGCAGATACCAGATCGGAGTGATGCGATACGCGCTGCAATTACCCAGGCGAATGCACAGGATGTGGTTCTGATCGCGGGTAAGGGACATGAGGACTATCAGATCGTGGGCGACGAAGTTCTGGCCTTTAGCGATCGAGAGCAGGTGCGTTCACTGATCAACGAGGTGCAGCATGATTAGATTGCATCTGTCTGAATTAACCCAGCACATGGATGCCGTGCTGATCGGTAAAGATCTCGAGTTTTGTGGTTGCAGTACCGATTCCAGAAGCATCGGTTATGAACAATTATTCATCGCCCTGAGTGGTGATAATTTTGATGGTCATGAGTTCGTCTCGCATGCGATAGAGCGTGGTGCTGCAGCGATCATGACGGAGCGCAAACTGGCGGTGAAAATACCGCAGCTGCTGGTGCCAGACACACGTAAGGCGATGGGTGAACTCGCTGCCCTGTGGCGTTCACGCTTCAATATCCCGTTGGTGGCAGTGACCGGTAGTAACGGTAAAACCACTGTCAAGGAAATGCTTGCTGCCATCTTCGCCACACAGGGCAAGGTGCTGGCGACGCACGGTAATCTGAACAACGACATTGGTGTACCACTGACATTATTTAACCTGTCATCGAATCACCAGTATGCGGTGATCGAAATGGGCGCAAACCACACCGCAGAGATCGCCTGGTTGAGTCAGATTGCCAGTCCTTATATTGGCGTAATTACGCAATGTGCACCCGCTCATCTGGAAGGCTTTGGATCGATTCAAAATGTTGCGATGGCGAAGGGAGAAATTTTCCTCGGCCTGCAGCGTGAAGGTATCGCAGTGATTAATGCGGATGATGACTTTGCCGGTCTCTGGGAAGAGATGGCCGATGGGCGACAGGTACTGCATTTTGGGCTGCAGTCCAACGCCGAGGTGCGGGCAGAAATTCTGGCGCCGAAACCTGACGATGACAGTAATCGGTTCAGACTGATTTGTGGCGAGCAGAGTATTGAGGTGAGGCTTGCCTTGCTCGGTCGACATAACGTGATGAATGCGCTTGCGGCCAGTGCCTGCGCGATCGGTTTGCAGATTCCGCTGGAACATATCCGTGATGGACTTGAGGCCATGAAACCCGTCTGTGGCCGTTTGCAAAAACGTCCCGGCACACATAACAGCCTGTTGCTGGATGACAGTTATAACGCCAATCCAGTCTCGCTTAAATCAGCGCTTGATGTGCTGGTGGAATTCCCCGGCAGGCATTGGCTGGTGCTGGGAGATATGGGTGAACTGGGTGAGCAGGCCGAGGAATATCACCGGCTGGCCGGAAAGATGGCGCGCGAAAAAAATATCGATCGACTCTACACCCTTGGTGAGTTGAGTCAGGGCGCTCATCGCGCCTTTGGTGAGAATGCCCACCACTACGCAGAGGCAGACAGTTTGATTGCCAGCCTGAATGAAGAACTGGCTGAGGATGTCACTGTACTGATCAAGGGCTCACGTGCGATGCACCTGGAGCACGTGGTGTCCTCTTTAATGGTGAGAAAAAACTGATGTTACTGTATCTCACCGAGTATCTCTCCCAGTACCACAGTGGCTTTAACGTGTTTCAGTATCTGACCCTGCGCACTATTCTGGGGATCCTGACTTCACTGTTTATCTCGTTGCTGGTGGGGCCGATGATGATCCGTCGCCTGAGCCATCACCAGATCGGCCAGAGCGTCAGGGATGATGGCCCGCAAACGCATCTGGTCAAGGCCGGTACGCCGACAATGGGCGGTGTTCTGATCCTGATCTCGATCGGCATCAGCACCCTGCTGTGGTCGGATTTGAGTAACCGCTTCGTCTGGGTCGTGATGATCGTCACCCTGTTGTTCGGTGTGATTGGCTATATCGATGACTACCGCAAGATCGTTGAGAAGAATTCAAAAGGTCTGCCGGCTCGCCATAAATATCTGTGGCAGTCAGTGGTAGCCATTGGCGCGGCTCTGTTCCTGTATTTCTCGGCCCAGACCAGTGCCGAAACTACCCTGATTGTACCGTTTGTTAAATCGGTCGCGATTCAGTTGTCCTGGATCTACGTGGTGCTGACCTATTTTGTCATTGTCGGCACCAGTAATGCGGTGAACCTGACCGATGGACTGGACGGACTGGCGATTCTGCCCTCAGTGCTGGTTGCCGGAGCGCTGATTATCTTTGCTTATGCCACGGGTCATGTGAAGTTTTCGGACTATCTGGGTATTCCCTACATATTTGGTGTCGGTGAGGTCTGTGTGTTCTGCGGTGCCATCGTCGGAGCCGGACTCGGTTTTCTGTGGTTCAACACCTATCCCGCACAGGTGTTCATGGGAGACATCGGTGCCCTGGCACTGGGTGCGGCTCTCGGTACGGTGGCGGTGATCGTGCGCCAGGAGCTGGTGCTGGTGATCATGGGCGGTGTGTTCGTGATGGAAACTGTCTCCGTGATCCTGCAGGTGGGCTCCTACAAACTGACCGGACGGCGCATTTTTCATATGGCGCCCCTGCATCATCATTATGAGTTGAAGGGCTGGCCAGAACCCCGCGTGATCGTGCGTTTCTGGATCATCACCGTGATTCTGGTACTGGTCGGGCTGGCAAGCCTGAAGATACGTTAGTGGATGAAATGCAACTGGCTATGAAAGACATAACAGAGCAACAGACAGTGGTCGTCGGCCTTGGGGTCAGCGGGCTATCTGCCGTGCGCTTTCTGTGTCGTCAGGGACTGCCGGTGAGAGTCATGGATAGTCGTAGCGCGCCTCCCGGTTTAGACGCATTAGAACAGGATTATCCTGATCTGCCAGTCGATCTGGGAAGCCTGGATCAGGCCGTTCTCTGCGCGGCGGATCAGATTGTTCTCAGCCCGGGGCTGTCGTTACAGGAGGCATCCATACAGGCGGCCCTTGCAGCAGGCGTTGAAGTCATTGGTGATATTGAACTGTTTGCCCGCCACGCCCAGGCACCGGTGGTGGCGATTACCGGTGCTAATGGCAAGAGTACCGTGACCACGCTGCTGGCCGAAATGGCCAGAGAGTCCGGTCTTGATGTCAGAGCCGGTGGCAACCTTGCACCGGCGGCACTTGATCTGTTGACCGCAGATGAGCCGGATTTGTATGTGCTGGAACTTTCCAGCTTTCAACTGGAAACAACACACAGTCTGAAACCAGCGGCCGCCGTGGTGCTGAATATCTCACCTGATCATATGGATCGTTATACGGATCTGGCGCATTACGCAGCAACCAAACGCAGTATCTATTCCGATGCAGGTATTGTTTTGCTGAATCGTGATGACCCACTGGTGCTGGCTATGTCTGAAACAGGCAGAGCGGAGACGAGTTTTGGTCTGCAGGCCGATGAGCAGGGCTTCTGTTTGCGCCAACAGGACGGTCAGGCGTGGCTGGCAGAGGGCCAATGTTGCCTGTTACCCGTATCGGAAATGGCGATGCAGGGCGTACATAATCAGGCCAACGCACTGGCGGGGCTGGCCCTGGGTAAAGCGGTAGGCTTACAGCTCTCAGCGATGCTGGAAGTGCTGCGTCGCTTCACCGGCCTGCCACATCGCTGTCAACGTGTGCCAACCACAGATGGTGTCTATTGGTATAACGATTCCAAGGGCACTAACGTGGGTGCCAGTTGTGCAGCAATCGAAGGTCTGGCAGATGTTGGCGAGATTATTCTGATTGCAGGTGGTGTTGCCAAGGGTGCAGATTTTACCGCGCTGGGTGAGACCTTGCACGGACGGGTCAGCAGTGTGCTGCTGTTTGGGCAGGACGCCGATCATATAGCGAGGGCTATCCCGGCGACAGTAAACAGTGAGCGAGTCAGTGATCTCGGTGCCGCAGTAAAACGCGCGACAGATCTGGC